>JAJTBU010000114.1 GCA_021286735.1 bacterium | reverse complement strand
ATGCCCGACTCTCTCGTGGAGGGCAGCGCCGTATGGGTCGAGAGCCGCTACCGGGGCGCCTCGACCGCGGCGGGCGGCCCCGCCCTGCCCGAATCGGGCAGGCTCCACGATCCCGCCGCCCTCGAGGCGGTCTTCGCCGACCTCCTCGCGGGACGCAGGCGCGGCTTGTGGGAAACCGCGGGCCTCGCTGACTTTCCGGGCGCGCGGAACCTTCCCTACATCTACGGCGCACTCTTCGCCGAATACCTCGAGGCGACCCACGGCGCGGGCGCCATCCGCGACCTTTGGGGGGAGGCCGCCGAGGGCAACCTCTTCGCGGGATTCACAGGCACGCTCACCTCCAAGGGTCTCCTCGAAGCGCGCGCGGGCGAGACGCCCAAGATTCTATGGGAGGGCTTCCTCGACTGGCTCGCGGCCCGCGCGGCGGCCGCCGCTGCAGCGGAAGGCGGTAGGACGGCGGCTGGCGCAGCCCCGATCGCGGCGGGCGTTCAAAGCGCCGCCGCCTCGGCTTCCAGCGGCACCCCCCTCGCCTCCGGCAGGATCGGGGCTTTCTGCGCGGCGGGCGACACCCTCTACTACCTCGACGGGCAGAGGCGCGCCGTGCTTTCGCTCGACCTCGGCGCGACAGGCGCCGCGCCTCGCCTCACCTTCGCGGCCGACACCTACCTGGAAGCCATGCGCCCGAAACCCGACGGCCTGGGCCTCGAGCTGGACTGGATCAAGCCCGGGCCCTGGGAGATCCCAAAGCCCGCCCGCTACGAATACTCCTTCGCGACCGGCGGGCTCAGCCTCGTCGGCGACCGCGCCGAAGAGCCCATGGGCTCGGCCAAGGCCAATCTCGTCCCGAGCGCGCCCCAGCCCCTCCTCTTCGGCGAGGCGACCGACCCCGCCACGGGAGTCCGCTACGGCCTCGTCCGCATGGGAACCCTCGTCGCGCCCGCCCGCATCCCGCCGAACGGAGGGGGCATGGAACTGCTGCGAAGCCCCCTCTCCTTCGCGCGCAGCCTCGCCCTGAGCGGGGGCCGCATCGTCCTCGGCGCCGCCGCGCCCGACGGGCTTTCGAGGATCGCGATCCTGGAAAGCCGCCCAAACCCCGGCGTTGGCGCCGGAACGGGCGCGGCCGACGACCGAAAGCCCCGGCTCTACCTGCAGAAAGCCGCGCCCTCAGGCGGAGCGGGCCAGCCCGCGCCCTGCGGCGAATCTTCCATTGTATACCGCGCCGAGATGGGCGACGGCCTGCGCGAACTGCGCCTCGCCCCCGCCGACGGGGCCGCCCTCGCCGCCGGCTACGATGTGCTCGAGGCCGCCTGGGTGCCCCTGGAAGCCTTCCGCGCCGCCCTGGCCGCGCCGGCTGCCCTGGCCGCAGCGCCCCACGTTGCAGGGACCCCCGCGACCGCAGCGCCGGTTGCCCAATCAGCCGCAACGCCCTTCGTTGCCGCTGCCCCCGCGGCCCAATCGGCCGCCGCGCCAGCATCCGTAGCCGCGATCCCGGGCGCACTCGAAGCCCCCGCCGCCGCGAAGCCTCCGGCCGCGGCCCCCGCGCCCATCGAACCGACACTCTTCCCCCGCGCGGCATCGACCACACGCTACCCCTATATGAGCCAGAACTCGGGCGGCCTCGTCGCCCTGGGGCAGGATCTCACCGAGCGCCTCTCCTGGCAGGCGCGAGCCGGCCTGCGCTGGGACGCCGCCCTGCCCGAGGAAGCCCTCGACCTCACCCTCCTCCTGGGCGGCCAGCGCCTGACCCTCAACATCTCGGACCAGGCCGCCGGGGCCCAAGCCTCGCCCACGCGCGTCACCGTGCTGCGACTGGCCCACGCCTTCTGGCACAGTTTCGTTCCCCAGCAGAACAGCCTCTGGACCAACGCATACGCCCAGTTCGCGGGCCTCCAGTCCGGCTACGCCATAGACGATTTCTTCGCCCCGGCCTACGGCTACACATCCTTCGCGGGCGGCGCGGCGGCAGGCTTCACCACCTTGGGAAAGGAGCCCTTCGCCCCCTTCGACCAGCGTGGCCTCTCCTTCCAGGCGGGGGCCGACGGCGAGCTGCTCCCCGGCATAGGCCGGGCCATCGCGCTGAAAGCCGCCCTCACCCTGGCCGCCGCCCATCCGGGCCTGCGCCTCTCCCTCTACGGCGCCTGGTCGCCCGACGAGAGCGCGCTCTTCTCGCCCGCGGGCCGATCCGTGGCCTCGGGCGGCACGGCCTATCTCTCGGCCCTCTCCATCCCCTACCCTTCCTACGGCGAGTACGCTGCCATGGGCGGCGGCTCCCCCTGGTACGCTTTCGCCGAAGCGAGCGCGCGGCTCGCCGCCGTCGAGCTGTGGAAAAAGCCCGGCCCCATCGACATGCCCCTCATCCCAGCCTGGGCGATCCGCCGCCTCTCCCTCTTCGGCGGCCTGCGCGGCGCCCTGCTCGAACATTCCGGGAGCCTCGCCGCCCCAACCTCAGCCTTCGCCCGCGTCGAGGCGGAAGTGGCCCTCCTCGCGGGGCTCGCGCCCATGACCGCGCTCAGCGCCCAGTTCGAGGCGGCCTGGGCCTTCGACGCGAGCCTGGCCGGCGGCGGCGCCCTCCACCTGAGCTACGGCTTCGGAGCCTCCCTCTGATGGCCCAGGCACACAGCGCCCACGTGGAAGCCGGCCAGCGCCTCACGCCCGCGGTCCGCGCCGAGCTGCGCGAGGCCATCGCCTCGGCCGGAGGCAACGAAATCTTCGCGATCGGCAACCTGGACGAGGCCGGCCTCATCTGCTCGATCGAGGTGGTCGCCCGAGGCACCGCCGACGCCGTCCCCGCCCTCGGCCCCTACTTCGAGAAGGGCTCCGTCCTCATCCACAACCACCCCTCGGGCTTCCTCCAGCCCTCGGACGCCGACGTGGGCATCGCGGCGGAGGCGGGCTCCTACGGCGTGGGCAGCTACATCGTCGACAACGAGGTGGCCGAAGTCTTCGTGGTGGCCGAGCCCGTCCGCCGCAAGACCTACCGCGTCCTGGACGAGGTTGGCCTCGCCGGCGCCCTGGACCGGGGCGGCAAGCTCTCGCAGAAGATGCCTGCCTTCGAGCCCCGCGAGTCCCAGATCGCCATGACCTCCGACGTGGCCTCGGTCTTCAACAACGGCGGCATCCTGGCGGCCGAGGCCGGCACGGGCGTCGGCAAGTCCTTCGCCTACCTCGTGCCCGCCATCGCCTGGGCCCTCGGCAACGAGGAGCGCGTCGTCATCTCCACCGCCACCATCACCCTGCAGGACCAGCTCTTCGCCAAGGACATCCCCCTCGTGTCCTCGATCTTCAAGAAGAAGCCCAAGGCCGTCCTAATAAAGGGCCGCGGCAACTACCTCTGCAAGCGCCGCCTGGCCGAGGCCATCGAGGAGGAGCGCATCCTCCTTGACGCGGAGAGCCCCCTGAAGCGCATCCAGGCCTGGAACGAGGCCGGCTGCTCGGGCGACCGGGCCGACCTGCCCTTCCGCGTGGACGACCAGGTCTGGAGCAGGGTCTGCTCCGAGGCCGACGCCTGCCTGTCCATCCGCTGCCCCTCGCGCGAGCGCTGCCACGTCCTTGCCGTGCGCAAGAGCGCCGCCGACGCCCAGGTGATCGTCGTCAACCACCACCTCCTCTTCGCCGACATCTCGGCGCGCCAGCGCGGCTCGGGGCTGGAGCAGACCTCCATCCTCCCCGCCTACACCTCCTTGGTGCTGGACGAGGCCCACTCCATCGAGTGGAGCGCGACGAGCCTCTTCACGGAGAGCCTGACGCGCTTCTCGGTGCTCAAAAAACTGGCCCGCCTCTGGAGAAAGCACCGGACGAGCCAGTTCGGCGTCCTTTCGAAGCTCTCCGCCATGCCCTGTGTGGCCGCCAAGGATTTGAAGGCCTTCGACCCCGCCATGAAGGAGATCCAGGCCGCGATGGGCGATCTCGAAGCCTCGGCCCTGCGCCTCTTCGGAACCGAGACGACGATCCGCCTCCGCGACAAGAGCCCCGAGATCGTCCAGGCCATCTGCGAGCCTGCAGGCAGGCTCCAGCGCGCGATCCTCGCCCTCACCAAGGCCGTCACCGAGCTTCTGGACGCCCTGCCCGAGTCGCGGGCCCAGGACCCGGCCGTCTTCGAGCTCAAGCTGATCGCGCGGGGTTTCAACGAGCTGGCCGACCTCGCCGCGCGGATCAAGGACTTCGACGCCAACCCCGACTCGATCATCTGGCTGGAGAAGTCGCGCACCTCGCAGAAGGACATCTTCATATCGTTCAACGCGACGCCCCTGGAGGTGGCGGCCATCCTCGAGCGGTCCGTGTTCGAGAAGATCCGCACCGTGGTCTGCACCTCGGCCACGCTCTCCGTGGGCGGCACCTTCGATTTCTGGATGAAGCGTGTCGGGATCAACCGCCAGAGGCCCGACGTCGAGACCAGGCACTACGCCTCGCCCTTCCCCTTCTCCACGAACGCCCTCCTCGCCGTGGACACGGGCGCGCCCAATCCCCAGCGCGCCAAGGAAGCCTACAAGGCCTACGTGGGCGAGGCCGTGGTCAGGCTCCTCGTCGCCTCGCGGGGGCGCGCCTTAGTCCTCTTCACGAGCTACGACATCCTCTCGGCCACCTACGAGAAGGCCAGGCCCGTGATGGAGAAGGCGGGGATCGCCTGCCTCCGCCAGGGCATGGACGACCGCTCGCGCCTCCTTTCGATGTTCCGCAACGACATATCCTCGGTGCTCTTCGCCACTGACTCCTTCTGGGAGGGCGTGGACGCGCCCGGCGAGACCTTGTCGATGGTGGTGATCACCAAGCTGCCCTTCCGCGTCCCCAGCGATCCCATCCAGCAGGCGCGGGCCGAGGCGGTCGAGAAGCGCGGGGGCAGCTCCTTCATGGAGATATCGGTGCCCGAGGCGATCATCAAGTTCAAGCAGGGCTTCGGCAGGCTGATCCGCCACTCGGAGGACAGGGGCGTGGCGGTGGTCCTGGACTCGCGCCTGGCCACCTCCAGCTACGGCCAGCTCTTCGTGGAGAGCCTGCCTCGATGCAGGCTGATCCCCGACAAGATCGACGGGATCGAGCGGGAAGTGGCGCGCTTCCTCGACGAATAGCGGCGCGCGGCGGCCCCGAAAGGTTTCTACGCGCAGTTTCACGTTTTCGATTGCCCGTTCGGAAGATGGCTGGTACAATGCAAGGTCGATGAAGACGACCTACGACGACGCGATTCCCCTCTTCGCGCTCAAGAACGCGATCCGCAACTACGCCTGGGGCAGCTACGACGGGCTCAGGGATTGGGCGGGCATAGTGACGGACGGCGGCAAGCCCTCCGCCGAATTCTGGATGGGCGCCCACCCGGACGATCCTTCTTCCATAATCCTGCCCGACGGGGCGATCCTCCCCCTTCCAAAGTACATCCGCGACTACCCTATAAAGAGCCTGGGCGAGGAGGTCTTCGCCGAGTTCGGCGACCTGCCCTTCCTCTTCAAGGTGCTCTCCGCCTCGATGCCCCTGTCGATCCAGGTGCATCCCGACAAGGCGCACGCGCAAGCGGGCTTCGACCGCGAGGACGCCCTCGGCCTGGCGCGGGAGGCGCCGGAGCGCAACTACAAGGACCGCAATCCCAAGCCCGAGCTCGCGGTGGCCCTCTCGGATTTCTCCGCGTTGTGCGGCTTCAGGTCGGCGGCCGAGGCCGCCGAGCTCCTGGGCCCGGCCCTGCGCGAATATTTCGGCTTCTCGGCCGAGGCGGGCGAGGCTTCCTTCCGCTTGATCCTCTCCAAGGCGCTAACGCTGCGCGACAAGGAGAAGGCCCACCTCGAGGCCATGGCCACCTCCCGCGCCAAAGAGCTCATCGCCTCAGGCGACGATGCCGCCCGCGCCGCCGCCGAGACGACGATCATGTGCTACCAGCACTATCCGCACGATCCGGGCGCGATCTCTCCGCTCTTCATGGGAGTGCACCGCCTCAAGGCGGGTCAGGGCATCTACGTGCCCGCGGGCGTCATGCACGCCTACCTGAAAGGCACCCTCCTCGAGATCATGGCGCCGTCGGACAACGTCATCCGCGGCGGGCTCACCCACAAGCACATCGACGTGGCCGAGCTATTGGGCAATCTCGACTTCTCCGCCTCCACGCGCTTCGTCGAGCCGCGCGCCGCGTTGGGCGATCCCCGTGAGGCCGTCTGGGACACGCCAGCCCGCGAGTTCGAGCTTTCGCGCTTCGCCCTCGCCGACCAGAGCCCCGCGTTGGCCGACACCGCAGGCCCCGAGATACTCCTCTGCACCGAGGGCCAGGCGACGATCGACTGCGCCTCCGGCGCCCTCGCCTCGAGCGGCGAGGCTCCCCGCCGCGGCGGCGCCGCCGGCGTCACCCTCAAGCGCGGCATGTCCCTCTTCATCGGCGCCGCCTGCAAGCGCTATTCCCTGCGCGGCCCCTGCGTCGTCTATCGCGCCCGCGTGGGCTCGGGCGAGGCCTTCTCGTGACGATCTGGGTTGACGGGGACTCCGCCCCGCGCGACATCCGCCCCATCTTAGTGCGGCGGAGCGCCACCATCCCCGTCCGCTTCGTCTCGGTCCGCAAGCTCCCCGACGTCCCCGCCTCGCTCACCACCCTCGTCCCAGCCGGCGCCGACTCCGCCGACCGCTACATCGAGGAACGCGCGACGGCGGGCGATCTCGTCGTCACCCGCGACATCCCCTTCGCCGAGCGCCTCGCCAACCTCGGCATAGCCACCTTGAGCGACCGCGGAGTCCTCTACACCAAGGAGAACGCCTCCGAGCGCCGCTCCCTGCGCGACGCCACCGCCGAAATGCGCCTCTTAGGGATCGTGCCGCCCCAGCCCAAGGGATCCCACAGGACGGCAAAGGAGACGAAGCAGTTTGCGGATGGGTTGGATAGGGCGGTGGCGACGATTGGGAGAATGGAATAAATTCAGGAAATGTATAAATATTGTTCGATGGACGCCTTTCGGCACAAAAAAGTATAAGCTAAGTTGTTTGAAAACGGATATTAAGAACTGGCAACCAATAACTTACTTTAAAAGGAAATTTCATGGCGGTTAAGAAAAGCGAACTATACTCAAGCTTGTGGGCAAGCTGCGACAGCTTGCGCGGCGGCATGGATAGTTCACAATACAAGGATTATATACTCACCCTCTTGTTCGTGAAGTACGTTTCGGACAAATTCAAGGGCGTAGCTTACGGCGACAT
>JAJTBU010000113.1 GCA_021286735.1 bacterium | reverse complement strand
CCGCGACGACTTCCTCGCGATGAAGAAGGGCGCGTATTTCATCAATACGGCGCGGCCCCACCTCATCGACGGCGCGGCGGCCTACGAGTGCCTGCGCGACGGGAGGCTCATGGGCGCCGCCTTCGACGTCTTCCCCGCCGAGCCAATCCCGGAGGACGATCCCCTCCTCGCGCTCGACAACGTCACGCTGACGAACCACCGCGGCGGCGACACCGAGAACTGCTATTCCGACAGCCCGGCGACGCTGCTCCGCGAGGCGCGGATCTGCCTCGGTGACGGCCAGCCGAAATTCCTCGCCAACAAGGCCGGCCTCGCGGCTGCCGGCGCCAAATCTGCGCCGCACAACGCTTGAATGGAGTTATGCGATATGAGAACACGAAGTTTTTTCGCCCTGATGCTCGCCCTCGCTCTCGGCCTCGCCTGCGGCTCCGGGGCCTTCGCCGCGGATTACCTCCTGTTGAAGGGCGACCTGCACTGCCATACCAACTTCTCGCCGGACTGCGACGTTCCGCCTGAGAAAGTCATCTCCGATTCGATCATCGCCGGCTACGATTTCATCTCCTTCACCGACCATAATTCGAAATACCAGCTCAGGAAGGATTACTCCACGCCCGAGCTCGTCGTGCTGCCCGGCTTCGAGTTGACCCTGCGCGGCGGCCACTACAACGTGTTCGGGATCCGCGATTTCATAGTGAAAGGAAGCCTGATCCGCGAGGAGCTCGGCGAGTACATGGCCTACCTGCGCGGCCTGGGCGCCTTCATCCAGCTGAACCATCCCAACGACGCGAAATACGGCTCCAAGTACGGCTACGACTTCGACTTCGAACTCCTCGAAGTGCTCAATGGAAGGCCCACCGAGGACGACTACAGGACGATAGCCGATTACCAGACCCTGCTCTGCTCGGGGCGCAAGATCGTCGCCATCGCCAACTCGGACGCGCACCGCAATCATTCCGTGCGCTACGACTACAACTGGGTGCTTTCGACCGCCAAGACTTCCGAGGCGATCACGGAGGCGATAAAGGCGGGGCGCTCCTTCCTGACCGCGAGCGTCGACGGTCCCATCATATCCATGAGCTGCGGCGACGCGGCGATGGGCGCCACAGTCGCGAGAGCCGCGGGCCAGGCGGTGGATATCGCGATCAAGGGCCTGCCGGAAGGCGCCAACGTGAAAGTGTACACGAGCGCGGGCCTGCTTTCGGATGCGAGGACATCAGGCGGCGCCTTCAGGGTCTCCGTGCCGACTTTGGACTATAAATTCGTCCGCTGCGAAGTCTGGCTGAACGGCGTCATAGCGGCGCTGTCCAACCCCATCTATATCGACTAGGGCTCGAATCGACGAGAGCGCCCGCGGCCTGCGGAGCGCAATCGCACAACGTTACTGCTGGACGGCCGCGGCGGCCGCCCGATCATACCAGGAGGATATCGTCTATGGCCAGGATCGTTCCCGAAGGGCACAGAGGCTTCTGCGCCAAATATCCCGAGAATACGCTGGTTTCCTTTTCCGCGGCGCTGGACCTCGACGTCGAGTTCTTCGAATTCGACATCTGGCTGTCCAAGGACAAGGTCCCCGTCATCATGCACGACGGCAACGCCTGCAGGACCTGCGGCGTGGACAGGCACCTGAACGACATGACGCTCGCGGAGATCAAGGAGCTCGACGCGGGCTCCAAATTCTCGCCGGCCTTTGCGGGCGAGAAGGTGCCGACCTTCAGGGAGCTGCTGGAGCTGGTCAGGGCCAAGCGCCCGGACATGAGGCTCGGCGTCGAGATCAAGGATTACCGCGAGGAGGCCGCCGACCTATCCGTGGCGATGCTCAAGGAATACGGCCACTTCGACACCTGCTTCTTCTACTGCTTCAACGCCAGGATCATCCGCTACCTGAAGGAGAAGTACGGCGCCAGGACGATGGGCTATCCCGATTTTCAGATGCACGAGTTCAAGCCCGATTCCTACGGCTTCTACGACGATATCGGCATCTCGATGGCCGTACTCCGCTCCGAGGTGTTCCCCATCTTCGCCGCCAAGGGCAAGCCGATGCACATGTACTGCGCCGACACCATGGCCGATGTCGAGGAATGCGCGCGCAAGGGGGCGGCGTACATCACGGCCAACAATCCGATCCCCCTGCTCGACTATCTGAAAAAACATCAATAAAGCGCGGATCGCCGCGCCGGCCGCGTTGGCCGCCACAAGGAAGGTATCTGATGAGAACGAAAGCGGTCAGGCTGCACGGCGTGAACGATCTCAGGCTCGACGAGTTCGACCTCCCCCCCATCGCGGAGGACGAGATTCTCGCCCGCGTGGTCTCCGACTCGATCTGCATGTCGACGCACAAGCTTGCCCTGCAGGGCGAGCGGCACAAGCGCGTGCGGGGAAGCCTCGCGAAAACGCCGGTGATGGTCGGCCACGAATGCTGCGGCGTCATCGTGGAAGTCGGGGCCAAGTGGGCCCACCTGTTCAAGGCCGGCGACAAGTTCGCGCTCCAGCCGGCGCTCAATTACCGGGGCACGCTGTGGTCCCCCGGGTATTCCTACGAATATATCGGGGGTGACGCTACCTATATCGTCATCCCCCGCGAGGTGATGGAGCTCGGCTGCCTGCTTCCGTACCGCGCCGACAACTTCTTCATGGGTTCGCTCGCCGAGCCCGTGTCCTGCGTGATAGGAGCCTTCCACGCGCAGTACCACACCACGCCCGGCCAGTACGCGCACGAGATGGGCATCAAGAAGGGGGGCTCCGTGGCCCTTCTCGCCTCCGCCGGGCCGATGGGGCTTGGCGCGATCGACTACGCGATCCACGGCGACCGCAGGCCCGGGCGCGTCGTTGTCACCGACATCGACCAGGCGCGGCTCGACAGGGCGGGCAGCCTTCTTCCGCCGGAAGAAGCCGCGAGGCTCGGCATAAAGCTCCGCTACGTCAATACGGCGACGTTGGCCGATCCCGCCGCGGCCATCAAGGACATGAACGGCGGCGAGGGCTTCGACGACGTGTTCGCCTTCGCGCCGGTCAAGCAAGTCGTAGAGTTGGCCGATTCCATCCTCGGCCGCGACGGGTGTCTCAATTTCTTCGCCGGTCCCACCGACAGCGCCTTCACGGCGACGATCAACTTCTACGACGTGCACTACAGCTCGCATCACCTCGTCGGCACCTCGGGCGGCAGCGACGCCGACATGCTCGAAGCCCTCGAGCTGATGACCGCGGGCACGCTCGGCTCCGTGGGCATGATCACCCACGTCGGCGGGCTCAACGCGGTGCCCCAGGCCACGATCGACCTCGACAGGATACCGGGGGGAAAGAAGCTCATCTACACCGGCAAGCGCCTCGATCTCGTGGCGATCGCCGATTTCGGCAAGCGGGGGGAGTCGGATCCATTCTACGGGAAGCTCGACGCCATCGTGAGGTCGCACAACCTCCTGTGGTGCAGGGAAGCCGAGGACTACCTTCTGGCCAACGCGCCCGACATCTGACAGGTGGCGGAACTATGCGTTGGGCGATCGAAGGAAGACAGGTTGGCGCGGCGGTCTTCGACATGGACGGCCTCATGTTCGACACCGAACGTCTCGCCGTGGACGCCTGGATAAGGGCGGGCGCCGAGGCCGGCTTCGAGCTCAGCCGCCCGGTCATAGAAGGGGCTGTGGGGCTGGACAGGGAGGGCACCCGGGCCGTCCTGGCCGCCGCCTACGGCCCCGGCCTTCCCTACGACGCGATCCGCGCCCGGCGCCTCGCGATCGCCGCGGAGAAGATAGCGGCGAGCGGCGTCCCCGTCAAGGAAGGCCTTTTCGAGCTTCTGCGTTTTCTCGGCGGCAGGGGATTCCTTCTCGCCGTGGCGACCTCGACCGACCGCGCGCGGGTGACGAGGCTGCTCGATGGCGCCGGCGTCGCGGGCTTTTTCCAGGCGGTGGTCTGCGGCGACGAGGTCGCGCGGAACAAGCCCGATCCGGAGATATACAGCGCCGCGGCCGCGAAGCTCGGCGTCGCGCCGGAATGCTGCATCGCATTGGAGGATTCGCGGAGCGGGATAGCGGCCGCCTGCGGGGCGGGGATGTTGCCGATCATGGTTCCCGATATCGTCCTCCCCGACGCCATAACCCTGTCGAGGATCTATCGGAGGTTTGAAAGCCTTCTTGAAGTTGCGCGATTCCTTGAAGGCTCGCTCTCGCCCCTCGGCGACGTGTGAGGGGGCCGACGAATGCGCACCCTGGCCCTCGATATCGGCACCACCAACATCAAATGCGTCCTCTTCGGCCCGGGGGCCGCGCCGGTAGCCCAGGCGACGCGCGAGCATTCGACCGAATATCCGAAGCCATCCTGGGCGGAGCAGCGCGCCGAGGCATGGTGGGATGGCGCAGTCGAGACGATGCGGGAAGTGCTGTCCAAAAGCGGCGCGGACGCGTCGTCGATCGGCGCCGTCGCGGTGAGCGGGCAGGCGCCCACGCTGCTGGCTCTGGACGCCGCCGGCCGGCCCCTGGCGCCCGCGATCATATGGATGGACCGGCGCAGCGCGGGCCAGTGCGAGCGCCTGGCGCGGGAAATCGGCGCGGAGCGCATCTACGGCATCACGGGCAATTGGCCCGACTCTTTCTATCTCTTGAGCAAACTCCGCTGGTTCCGCGAGAATAGGCCCGAGCTGGCGGACAGGACGGCCGTCTTCCTGCAGTCCAACGGCTACATCAATTTCATGCTGACGGGAGAACGCTCCGCGGACGCGGGGCACGCCTCGCTTTCTCAGGTCTGCGATCTGGCCTCCGGCGCTTGGTCTGGCGAACTCCTCAAGGCGGCGGGCTTCGACGTGACGGTGATGCCGCGCATCGCGGAGAGCGGCGAGGTTGCGGGGAAGGTCACCGCCCGGGCCGCGGCGCTCACCGGACTCAAGGCGGGGACGCCCGTGCTGGCGGGCGCCGTCGACGCGATTGGAGGAGCCCTCGAGGCCGGCATTCTCGGCGAAGGAGCGTCGGCCGAGATGTCCGGCACCTCCTCGACCCTCCTCATGGCTTCGGAACGGGCCAGGCCCTCGCCGAAGCTCACCTATATCAAGGGAGCGGCTCCGCGGCATCACATCTCCGCGGGCCCGATGAGTTCGACGGGCGCCTCGCTCAGATGGCTGCGCGATCTGGCTTACGGCGGCGCCGGCTCCGGCGCCTACGAGCTGATCAACGCCGAGGCGGCAGCGGGCGGCGCCGGGCCCTCGGGCATCATTTTCCTGCCCTACATGGCGGGGGAGCGCGCGCCCATCTGGGACAGCGACGCGCGGGGCGCCTTTATCGGCCTGACCCTCGACAAAACCCGCGCCGACCTGGCGCGCGCCGTCATGGAGGGCGCCGCCTTCGCGCTGCGGGACAACGTCGAAGCCGCGGAAGCAGCCGGTTTTGCCGTGGGCCGCCTGCGCGTGGTGGGCGGGCACTCGGGCAGCGAAGCCTGGCTCAGGATCAAGGCCTCGGTCCTCGATCGCGAGATCGAGGCGATGGGCGATTCACTCGGGGCTCCTGGCGGCCTCGCCTACCTTCTCGCAGTCCACACGGGAGAGTTCGGCTCAGTGGCCGAGGCGGCCGCGCGCTGCCTGAAGCCGGGCAGGATCGTGGAGCCCGCCCGGGAATGGGTCGGCCGATACGATGAATTGTTCGGGCGCTACAAGGCCGCCTACGCCCACCTCAAGGAAGATTTCGCCGTCCTCGCCGCGATCGGACGCCGCCCGGGGCGCTAGCCCGCGTACTCCGGCACGTGCTTGGTGGCGCATATCTCGGCGTAGAGCCGCGCGCTCGGGCGGGGCCTGCGCTCCATCGTCGCGTAGTCGATTTCCACCAGTCCGAATCGCGGCCCATAGCCTTCGTGCCATTCCAGGTTGTCCATGAGCGACCAATGGAAGTAGCGCTCAACCTTCACGCCCGAATCGAGGAGCCGCCGGACCTGGGCGAGATGCTCGACGATGAAGCGTCCGCGCCGCGCGTCGGCCGCGTCGGCGATGCCGTTCTCCGTGATGTGGATCGGAAGCGCATAACGTTTCCACGCGGCCTCGCATACCTGGAACAGTCCTCGCGGATAGATCTCCCAGCCGAGATCGCTTCTGTCGGTCGCCTCGGGATCGACGCCGGGCGCAGCGAAGGGCGGCCGCGCGCAGGCCGTGAAGAGGTGCCGGGAATAATAATTGACGCCGATGAAGTCGCAAAAGAAGCCGTTCGCGCCCGGACGGCCGAAAGGCCGGCCCAAGCCCAGCGGCGGAAGCAGCCTGCCTTCCACGAAGCCTGCGAGGAAGACGCGGTGGAATAGGAAATCGCTCAACGCTGTGCCCGGCGCGGCGAGCGCGTTCTTTGGCGCGAAAACCGCCAGGTGGTGCGCGAAACCCACCCTCGTCGGCTCGGGATATCCGCGCGCGTCGCGCAACTCGTGGATAAGCGCGTAGGCGCGGCAGTGCGCCTCGATCAGCGCCCGCGAGGCGCGGAAATAGCCGACCAGATCGCCCTTCGCCCCCGGCGGAAAATCGCCGTCCATATAGGAGCCGTTCGCCAGCACGTTCGGCTCGTTGATCGTCGTCCATTCCGCGACGAGATCGGCGTATTCCTCCACGACGCGCCGCGCGAAGGCGAGGAAGCGCTCCACGGCGTCGGGAGCCAGCCAGCCGCCGCTCTCCTGCAGCCACTGGGGACAGGAAAAATGGTGGAGCGACACGTGCGGCTTAATGCCCGCTGCTACGAGGAGCTCGAGCTCCCGGCGGTAATGGGCCAAGCCTTCCCGCGACCATGCGCCGGGCTCGGGCTCGATCCTGCTCCACTCTATGCTCATGCGGTAGCATTCCTGGTGCAGGGAGGAGAGGAGGGCGACGTCCTCCTCCACGCGGTCCCAGTGGCCCGCTCCGCCTATGCTGCTCTCGCCCTCGCCGACCCGCCCTGCGAGCGACCAGGCGTACCAGTTGCAGTTGACGTCGCCGCCTTCTATCTGGGTGGCGGCGGTGGCCGATCCAAGCAGCAATTCCTTCGGAAGGTCGAAGCCCGTCATCGTTTCTCCTCCGCTGCCGCCCCTTGCCCGGCGGTAGCGCCCAACGTACAGCAAACCACGCCCCCCGAGGGGCGTCAAGCGTTCGGTGGTCAAGCGCCCAGCGGGCCAAGGGCGCTTGACGACGAAAAGGCCATCCCCTCGGGGATGGCCTTTTCGTTTGCGCCGCCGCGCCGCCGC
>JAJTBU010000112.1 GCA_021286735.1 bacterium | reverse complement strand
CACGTCTCCAGCTTGGAAGGCTGGGGTAATAGCCGTTATACGACGGTCGCGATCGGGACAACACACCTGCGTGAAAACCTCATTGGGCTTCCGCCGCATGCCGGGAGCAGATGATTCATATAACCGATCCGGGCGCGATGTCAAGCGTGCCTGTGCTTTATTCAAAATTGATGATATTCGGGATTGACGGTTTTCAAAAATGGGGGCTATATGATACAGTTTATCGGCGATCAGTTGACAGCATCAAACCGGAACAAACATCGCTATACAAGGATAGAACCCCTATGGAACTACAGGTCCAAGAACTACTCGAGAGGATCAAGTCCGAAGGCGTCGACGCCGCCCAGGCCGAAGCCGGACGCATCATTTCCGGCGCGCGGGATCAGGCGAAGGCGCTCGTGGCGGGAGCCGAGAAGAGCGCCGCCGAACTGGAAGCTGGCGCCGCGGCCCGCGTGGAAGCCATGGAAAAGGCCTCCAAGCTCGCGCTCGCGCAGGCATCGCGCGACACCATCCTCGCCTTGAGGGCCCGCGTGCAGGAGTTCATGCGCGCCGCGATACTCTCGTCGACGGCCGAGGCTCTTGACGCCGGGTATATCGCGAAGCTGCTTCCGGCGATCCTGTCGTCGATGGCAAAGGATACGGGCAGCGACCTCTCCGTGATCCTCCCGGCGAAGACCCTCGAGTCGCTCGACGGCGCCCTCGCCAACAAGCTCGCCGCCGAAATCGGCGCCGGCGTTCAATTTGTGCCCTTCGATGGCATCGACGCGGGCTTCAGGGTCGCCGTCGACGCTTCGGGCGCGCGCTACGACTTTTCGGCCGAGTCAGTCGCCGACATCCTGGCCTCCCGCGTCAACGCGCGGCTGGCCGAATGCGTTCGGGCCTCCCTGGCGGAGGGAAAGCTTTCGTGAATCGTTATTGGTTCTTCCCCGCGACACTGCCAGGCCTTGTCTTCGGAAGCAAGGCCGGCATGTCGAGTTCCGAATTCCTCGCGCAGTGCGAGCGTTATCTCTCCGCCGCCGACTATCGGGAGACTTTTGACGCGATCGCCGCGCTGGAGGCGGACGAGACGCCGACGTCGCTCGGCTCCCCCCTTTTGGCGAAGTTCGCCGATTGGGAGAGGACCTTCCGGAACGAGCTCTCGCGCCTTAGGGCGAGGCGCGCCGGAGCCCGCGAAAACGCCTATGCGAGGCCCGCCGGCCGCAACGACGAGGCGGGTAGAGCGGCCGCGGCCTGCTTCGCGATCGAGGATCCCTATCAGGCGGAACTCGCGCTGGAGCGCGAGCGCTGGAGCGCGATCGACCGCCTCGCCCCGCTGGCGGCCTTCGATCTCGATTTCATCGTCGCCTATCGCCTAAAACTCGCGATCAACGAACGGCTGGCGCTGTTGAGCGCCGAGACCGGCGCCGCCGGATACAGGCGGCTCTATGACGATATACTCGGCGGGGCGCCCCGCTCGGCCGAAACGGATACCCTGGGAGTGCAAGCATGATCCAAAAGCAAGGGCAGGTTGTCGCGGTGAACGGGAACATGGTTTCCGTCCGGTTCGACGGCGATGTCGCCATGAACGAAGTCGCTTATATTCATTCCAACGAGAAGAGACTCAAGAGCGAAGTGATCCGGATCAGGGGCGACGAAGCCCAGGTCCAGGTCTACGAGATGACAAAGGGCCTCAGGATTGGGGATTCCGTCGAGTTCTCGGGCGAGATGCTCTCGGTCGAGCTGGGGCCGGGCCTCCTTGGGCAGATCTACGACGGCCTCCAGAACCCGCTTCCCGAAATCGCCGAGAAGAAAGGATTTTTCCTGGAGTCCGGAGTCTACCTCCAGGCCTTGTCGAAGACGCAGAAATGGGCTTTCACCCCCGCGGCCAAGGTCGGCGACGCGCTCAAGCGCGGCGATTCCCTCGGCTCGGTGCCGGAGCGGCATTTCCTCCATCAGATCATGCTTCCCTTCGACTTTTACGGGTCGTGGAAGTTGGTCGAGATCGCCGCCGCGGGCGATTACGCGATCGACGACACCATTGCGGTGGTCGAGGATTCCCGCGGAAACCGGAAAAACGTCAGCATGACCTTCTCCTGGCCGGTCAAGCGCGCCATCGACTGCTACGCCGAAAGGCTCAAGCCCGCTCAGCCCATGGTGACGAAGACCCGCATCATCGACACCTTCTTCCCCGTGGCCAAGGGCGGCACCTACTGCATCCCCGGCCCCTTCGGCGCCGGCAAGACGGTGCTGCAGCAGGTCACCAGCCGCTACGCCGACGTCGACATCGTCATCATCGCCGCCTGCGGCGAGCGCGCCGGCGAGGTCGTCGAGACGCTCAAGGAATTCCCCGAGATCACCGACCCCCGCACGGGCCGCTCCCTGATAGAGCGCACGATCATCATCTGCAACACGTCGAGCATGCCGGTCGCCTCCCGCGAGGCCTCCGTCTACACCGCCGTGACGCTCGCCGAGTACTATCGCCAGATGGGCCTCGACGTCCTCCTCCTCGCCGACTCCACGAGCCGCTGGGCCCAGGCCATGCGCGAGATGTCCGGGCGCCTCGAGGAGATCCCCGGCGAGGAAGCCTTCCCCGCCTACCTCGAGTCGGTTATCGCCGCCTTCTACGAGCGCGCCGGCATCGTGCGCCTCGCCGACGGGCGCAAGGGTTCGGTCACGATCGGCGGCACGGTGTCTCCCGCGGGCGGCAACTTCGAGGAGCCCGTCACCCAGGCGACCCTGAAGGTCGTCGGCGCCTTCCACGGACTTTCCCGCGAGCGCTCCGACGCTCGCAAGTATCCCGCGATCCATCCCCTCGATTCCTGGTCGAAATACCCAGGCATCATGCCCGCGGATGTCGTCCGCTACGCCCACGCCTTCCTGGAGCGCAGCGCCGAGGTCGGCGCGATGATGAAGGTCGTCGGCGAGGAGGGGACGAGCCTCGACGATTACGTTCTCTACCTGAAAGGCGAGTTCCTGGACGCCGTCTACCTGCAGCAGAACTCCTTCGACCCGGTGGACGCCTCGGTTTCCCCCGGGCGGCAGAAAGCCATGTTCCGGATCGCGCTCGAGATTCTCGGAGCCGCGCTCCAGCTGAAGGACAAGGACGACGCGCGGTCGTGGTTCTACGAAGTCAGGCAGGCCTTCCTCGACCTCAACGGCTCGGCCGAAGGCTCCGACCTCTACGCGTCCTCCCTCGCCAAGATCAAGGCCGCGCTGGCCGAACGAAAGCCCGAATACGACGCCGAGGCGCGCCGCGCCCTCGCGAGACTGGAGTAAGCGATGAACAAGGTCTACTCGCATATCGAATCCATCACCGGCAACGTCATCTCCGTGCGCGCGGAGAACATCGCCTACGGCGAGCTCGCCGAGGTCTCGAGCCGCTACGGCTCCTCCCTCGCCGAAACCATCCGCCTCGACGGGGACATGGTCTTCCTCCAGGTCTTCGCCGGCGGCCGCGGCGTCTCGACGGGCGACGAGGTGCGCTTCCTCGGCCACCCGATGCAGGTGAGCTTTTCCGACAACCTTCTCGGCAGGATCTTCAACGGCGCCGGCGCCCCCCGCGACGGCGGCCCCAGCCTGGCCGATAACCTCATCACCATCGGCGGCCCCTCGGTCAACCCGTACAAGCGCATCATCCCCCGCGAGATGATCCGCACCGGCATCCCGATGATCGATGTCTTCAACACCCTCGTCAAAAGCCAGAAGCTGCCGATCTTCTCCGTATCCGGAGAGCCCTACAACCAGCTGCTCGCCCGCATCGCCATGCAGGCCGAGGTCGACCTCATCGTCCTGGGCGGCATGGGCTTGAAGTACGACGACTATCTCTTCTTCAGGGACACCCTCGAGGAGGGCGGCTCCCTCGCGAAGACGATCATGTTCGTCCACACCGCTGCCGACCCGGTGGTGGAGTGCCTCCAGGTGCCCGACCTCGCCCTTGCCGTCGCCGAAAAGTTCGCGCTCAGGGGCAAGAACGTCCTCGTCCTCCTGACCGACATGACCAACTTCGCCGACGCGCTCAAGGAAATCTCGATCACCCAGGAGCAGGTGCCCTCGAACCGCGGCTACCCCGGCGACCTCTATTCGCAGCTGGCCGCGCGCTACGAGAAAGCCGTCGACTTCGCCGACGCTGGATCGATCACGACCCTCGCGGTCACGACCATGCCCGGCGACGACGTCACGCACCCCATCCCCGACAATACCGGCTACATCACCGAGGGCCAGTTCTACCTGCACGGCGGGCGCATCGAGCCCTTCGGCTCCCTGTCGCGCCTCAAGCAGATGGTCAACGGCAAGACGCGCGACGACCACCGCGCCATCATGGACGGCATGGTCAAGCTCTTCGCCGCCTATCGCGACACGCTGGAAAAGAAGTCGATGGGATTCCAGATGACGGCCTGGGACAGGAAGCTCCTCAAGTACGGCGAACTTTTCGAGAGCAGCATGATGGATCTTTCCGTCAACATCCCCCTCGAAAAGGCGCTCGACGAAGGCTGGCGGATTCTCGCCGCCTGCTTCGAGCCCAGGGAGACCGGCCTCCGCTCCGACCTCATCCAGAAATTCTGGCCCGCCCGCTCCGCGGGTTCCGAGGCGGCGCGCGCCTAGGGGGCGCCGCGTCGGATGGGAAAGAGGCGATGGCCAAGATAAAGCTGACAAAGAACGAGCTCAAGAAGAAGAAGGACGCGCTGAAAATGTATCAGCGCTACCTTCCCACGCTTCAGCTCAAGAAACAGCAGCTCCAGATGGAGATCCGCGGCGTAGAGGCGCGGCTCGCGCAGCTGGTCGCGATGAAGGAAGCCCTCGAGCGGCAGTATTCCGCGTGGATCGCCGTGTTCTCCGAGGAGGGCGCCGCGCGTTCGCCGGAGGGAGCGCCCCTGCTTTCGATTCGCTCGATCGGCACTTCCGAGGGGAACATAGCCGGCGTCATGATCCCGGTGTTCGAGGGCGCCGAGTTCGCCTTGGAGCCCTACGACTTCTACAAGGCGCCGCTGTGGGTCGACCGCGCGCTCGAACTGATGAAGCAAGTGCTTCTGGCCGACGCCGAATACCAGGTCGTCGAGCGCCAGAAGGCCCTGCTCGCCGCTGAGCTTCGCGTCACCACGCAGCGCGTCAACCTCTTCGAGAAAGTGAAGATTCCCGAGACCCTCGCCGACATCAAGACGATCGGCATCTACCTGGGAGACCAGCAGACCGCCCAGGTCGTTCGCGGAAAGATTTCGAAGCGGAAAGTCGAGGAGAGGGAAGCATGATCGCGGCGATGGAAAAATTCATACTCGTCGTCCTCGGGAGCGACGCGACGGCGACTCCCGTCCAGCTGCGCAAACTCGGAATCGCCCACGTGGACAGTCTGGCCGGCTCAGGCGAGGCCTACTCCACGCTCGAGCGGCGGCTGGTGGACGCCCAGAAGGCCGTTTCCCTGCTGACGAGCATTCCCCGAGCCGAGGTCGGCGCATCGAGCGCCACGGGCCTGGCGGGCGAGGCCGCGATCGGCCGCGCCCTCGCCGTCGACGCCGAGATCGCCTCGATCCAGGCGGAGCAGGGGACGATCGTCTCGGAGATGCAGCGCGTCAAGGGTTGGGGCGACTTCGACCCGAGCCTCGTGGCGCGGCTCGCGGAAAAGGACCTGCGGGTCCGTTTCTTCGAGGGGCCGGCCAAAAAGATCAAGGATATCGCTCCCGAAGTGGAGTTTTTCCGCGTCGCCTCGGCGAAGGGCAACGCGCGCATCGTCGTACTCGGCGATGCGGATCCATCCAACGCCTTCCTGCCCTTCACGCCTCCACGGGAAAGCTATTCTTCGTTCGCGGGCCGCTTGAAGGCGCTCGAGCTCAAGCAGGCCTCGCTGCGGGACGAGCTCGCCGCGCTCGCGCGGGGCTTGCCCTCAATCAAGAAAGCCCTCGAGAGGATCGACGCCGACCTGACGATCGAGCGGCTGCGGTCGGGAATGCCCTGCGAGGAGAACCTCCGCTACCTTACGGGCTATGTGCCCTCCAAGGATGCGCCGAAGCTCGCCGCCGAAGCGAAGCGCCGCGGCTGGGCCCTCGCCATGGGCGAACCCGGCGACGATGACCAGCCTCCGACCAAGATCGAGAACCCCAAGGCCATCGCCATCGTCCAGCCGGTGCTGGACTTCCTGGGCACCGTCCCCAATTATCGGGAGTACGAAATCTCGGGCTGGTTCCTCGTGTTCTTCACCATTTTCTTCGCGATGATCTTCGGCGACGGCGGATACGGTCTCGTCCTCCTCCTCGCCGCGACCGCCATGGCGGCGAAGGCGAAGAAGGCCGGCAAGCCGGCGGCGCCCTTCAACGCCCTTCTCTTCGTGCTGGGCGGGGCGACCACGCTCTACGGCTTCGTGACGGCGACCTGGTTCGGGCTCCCCTTCGAGGCCCTGCCGCCCCTCCTGCAGAACCTGTCGCTCACCGCGCTCAACGGCTCCAACCCCGACTCGGGCACGAACACGAAGATACTCTGCTTTATCATCGGAGCCCTGCAGCTGGCCATCGCGCACATCAAGAACGTCAAGCGCGATTTCCCGCAGCTCAAGGCCCTCGCCCAAGTCGGCTCGCTCTGCCTCGTCGTCGGCATGTTCAACGCCGTGCTCAACCTGGTCGTCGATGCGTCACGCTTCCCGATAAGCGGAGCGGCGCTCGGCCTCATCGCCGGGGGCTTCCTCCTCGTCTTCGTCTTCGGCAACTGGACGGGGAAGCTCGGCTCGAGCCTCGCCGAAAGCCTCAAGGGGATCATCCCCACCTTCCTCGGCACGGTGAGCGTCTTCGCGGACATCGTATCCTACATCCGCCTCTGGGCGGTCGGCCTCGCCGGCATCGCCATATCCCAGACGGTGAACGGCATGGCCGTCCAGATCATGGGGCCGGCGGCCGGCAGGATCGTCGCCTTCGTCATCGGGGCCGTCCTCGGCCTCGTCCTTCTCCTGGCGGGACACGGCCTCAACATCATGATGAGCGTGCTCTCCGTCGTCGTCCACGGCATGCGACTCAACATGCTCGAATTCTCGGGACATCTGGGCATGGAATGGTCCGGATATAAATACGATCCTCTCAGCGAGATGGCTGAAGAAGATACAACAGTGCTACAGGAGTAATTCGTATGAACATTGCATTGATCGGCGCCATTTGCGTACTAGGTATCTCGGCGGTCGGCTCGGCCATCGGTGCTGGAATCGCGGGACAGGCGGCTATCGGCTCGTTGAAACGATCCTACATCCAGAACAAGCCCGCC
>JAJTBU010000111.1 GCA_021286735.1 bacterium | reverse complement strand
ATCTCGTTGACGGCCAGCGTTTCGATGTCGGGCAATGCGCTCATGGTCGGATACGGTACGCAAACTTGGGCAGAATTGCAAGCGCCCGATTTGGCTCGGCCCCACGTTTCCCGCGCGTTTGTCCTAGACTTTCCCCGAAGCGTATTCTATGCTTTGGAAAGGCCTACCTGGCCGCTCGGTGAGGAAATGGGAAGGAACGATAAGCGGGTCCGTATATTCTCCGCCCTTGAGGTCGCGAATCTCTGCGGCGTCGTGAACCAGACCGCCATAAATTGGATAAAGATGGGCCACCTCCAGGCTTTTACCACGCCGGGAGGACAGTTCCGCGTCTACGCCGAGAACCTGATCGCCTTTCTCGAAGAGCGGAGGATGCGGGTGCCGCCGGAACTCAACGCCGAGGTGCACTCGGAGGTGGACGCGGGACTCATCCTGATCGTCGACGATGACCACGACCTCAATACCATCCTGAAGCGCATGCTGGAGCGAAAATTGCCCGACATCAGCGTCGCCCAGGCCTTCGACGGCTTCGAGGCGGGCAGGATCATCGCCGAGCGCCACCCCGCCCTCGTGTTCCTGGACTTCGACCTGCCGGGCATCAACGGCCGCAGCCTCTGCGCGCGCATCCGCTCGGACCCTTCCATCGGCATGCCCTCAGTGATCTCAATCACGGGCATCGATACGGAGGAGATGCGACAGGACTTGCTGGACGCCGGCGCCGATGCCTTCTTCGGCAAGCCGCTGGACTTCGAGGCCGTGATCCGGAAGGCCGGCGAGCTGCTGGCGGCCCGCGCGAAATAGGGCGGCCGAGGGCGGCGGAAGCGCGGGGGCGGCGCCTCGGGGCGCGCCGTGCGCGAGCGCCGCGCGCGCCTGAAAAAGCTATGACACACCTTGGAACATATCTGGACGGCCGCCTGGAGGTGGACGTGGGCGACATCACGCACTTTGAGGGCGGCGCCATCGTCAATGCGGCGAATTCGGGGCTCCTCGGAGGCGGCGGCGTGGACGGCGCGATCCACCGCGCCGGCGGGCCGGCCATCCTGGCCGAGTGCCGCGCCCTGCGCGCCGGGGCTCTCGCCGCCGGACTACCCGCGGGCGAGGCTGTCTCCACTGCGGCGGGGAAGCTGAGGGCCGTTCGCGTGATCCATACCGTCGGACCAATCTGGGAGGGCGGAGAGCGCGGCGAGCCCGCGCTGCTCGCCTCGTGCTACCGGAAATGCCTGGGGCTCGCCGCCGCCGAGGGCCTGGACAGCGTCGCCTTTCCGGCGATCTCCACCGGGGTCTACGGTTACCCGCGCGAGGCCGCTGCGCGCGTCGCCTACGCCGCGATCGCCTCTTTTCTGCGCGACAATGAACATCCGCGTTCAGTATCGCTAATATTTTTCACCAAGGGCGACGCGCACGCCTTCCTGGAGGCGGCGCAGCCGCGCTGAACCGCGCGCATTGCCGCACCCTGCGGCGATGGCGGCGCCTTACCGCCACGGCAGGCGGCAGCGCCCGAGCCGACGTCCGGCATCTTGACGACGCCCGCCGCCGCCCGCTATAGTTATGCTCGCGTCGCGGGAAGCGGCGCACGTCCAATCGCGACCGTCGTACCGCGACGGCCTGCCACGAGGTGCCTGAACGCTTTTCCGGTCCAGCCGGAGCAGCACGACGGTTTCCTCTGAATTCGCGTCGCGAGAAGCGGCGCACGTCCAATTGCAACCGTCGTAAGCCGGTTGCGGGTTCTTTGAACAATGGTTTTGAGGTGGATCGCTGGGTCACGACGGTTTCCACTGAAAACCGCGCCGCGAGAAGCGGCGCACGTCCAATCGCGACCGTCGTATACCGGTATTACCCGAGCTTCCCAAGCTCGAGAAGCGGGTTCGACTCCCGTCGGTCGCTCGAATGAAAAAGCCCGCACGACGCGGGCTTTTTCATTGCCTAATCCTCCCGCCTCGGGACTTTCCTCCGCGTCTGAAAATCAACGTTGACACCACCTGATCGCCCTATGCTACTCTTCCTGAATCGAGTCGGAGCGTCCCGTGGCGGGCGCGAGCCGGCCGGAAGCGCACGAGAGGAGGAATTACGTGAAGAAGTACGTATTTGCCCTGATTGCAGCCTGTCTGGTCCTCGGAACCGCCGTCGCGGCGCCCAAGGCCAAAGTGAAGATCGCCCTCATCATCGAGTCCACGGTGGACGACAAGGGCTGGGGACAGGCGATGCACGACGCGATCGTCGCGGTGCAGAAGAAGTACGGCGCCAGCCTGATCGAGTACGGCTACAGCGAGAAGATGAAGCCCGTGGACGCCGGCTCGGCGGCCAGGCAGTACGTGGCCAAGGGCTACGACATCGTCATCGGCCACGGCGCTCAGTTCAAGAACCTCATCCTCGAGATGGCCGACGAGTTCCCGAAGACCACCTTCGCCTTCGGCACCTCGGGCGAGATCGGCCCGAAGAACGTGTTCACCTACATGCCCGAGAGCGAGGAGACCGGCTACATCAACGGCGTGATCGCGGGCTTGGTGACCAAGACCAACATCATCGGCGTGGTCGGCCCGGTGGACGGCGGCGACGCCGCCCGCTACAACCGCGGTTTCGTGCTCGGCGCCAAGGCCTCCAACCCCAAGGCTGAGGTCAAGGTCGCGCACACCGGCTCCTTCGGCGATTTCGTCAAGGCCGCCGAACTCGCCCACACCTTCGTGAAGGGAGGCGCGGACGTCCTCACCGGCTCGGCCCAGCAGGCGCTCGGCGCCCTCAGGGCGGTGGCCGAGTACAAGGACAAGCCCATCTGGTGGCTCGGCCAGGACACCGCCCAGCTCGCTATCCCCGAAAGCTACAAAGTGATCGCGGCGGCCAGCTACGACTACGCGGCGGTGATCGAGCAGCTGATCGACAAACGCCAGGCGGGCACCCTCGGCGGCCAGAGCCTGCCCCTGACCTTCAAGAACGGCGGCTTCGTGTACGAGTTCAACGACAAGGTCGGCCCCGTGCTGAGCGCGGCGGTCCGCAAGGCGGCGGAGAAGGCGAAGGCCGACATCACCGCCGGCGCCCTCGCCATCAACTGGAAAGACGTGAAGTACTGAGTCGCGAGCGATTCGCGGGGACCCCGGCCTAGGGGTCCCCGATCTTTTCCTATCCCGAGAGGTGCCGATGGCAAAGAACGCGGACCGCATCACCGAGCTGCGCGTCGAGGGCATCACCAAGCGCTTCCCCGGCACGCTCGCCTGCGACGCCATCTCCCTCCGCGTCGGCGAGGGCGAGGCCCTCGCCCTGGTCGGCGAGAACGGCGCGGGCAAGACCACCCTCATGAACATACTCATGGGCCTCTACCAGCCCGACGAGGGGAAAATTTTCATCAACGGGTCTCCCGTGCGGTTCAGGACGCCCAACGACGCCTACGCCGCGGGCATTGGCATGGTGCATCAGCACTTCATGCTCGTTCCGAACATGACGGTGGCGGAGAACGTGGCGCTCGGCTCGGCGGAACTCCGCGGGCGGTTCCGCCTCAATCTCGGGGCGGCGCGCGCCAGGATCAGGCAGATATCGGAGCGCTACGGACTGGCGGTCCTGCCTGACGCCTACGTCTGGCAGCTGTCGGTCGGCGAGCAGCAGCGCGTCGAGCTGGTCAAGACGCTCTGCTTCGGCGCCAAATTCCTCATTTTGGACGAGCCCACCTCGGCGCTGACGCCCCAGGAGACCGACGAGCTGATCGCCCTTCTCTCGCGCATGACGGCGGACATGCCGCTGATCTTCATCAGCCACAAGCTGGCGGAGGTGAAGGCGCTCTCGAACAAGGTGACTATCCTGCGCGCCGGCCGGGTCGCGTTCTCGGGCGATACGGCGGACCATTCCTCCGCGGACTTGGCGGCCTTGATGACGGGCCACGAGGTGAAGCTCCCCTGCAACGAGTGCGCGGACGGCTGCGGGGAGACGCTGCTCGCGGTGCGCGACCTCAAAGTGCGGTCGGACAGGGGACACTACGCCCTGGACGGGGCGAGCCTGGAGGTGCGGGCGGGCGAGATCCTCGGGCTGGCGGGCGTGTCGGGCAACGGCCAGCGCGAGCTGGCTGACGCCCTGGCGGGCCTTCGCTCCGCTGAGTCGGGCTCCATCGCCCTGGCCGGCACCGAACTTTCGGGCCTCGCGCCCCGACAGATCATCGGGGCGGGCATGGGCTATATCCCCGAGGACCGCCAGACCGAGGGCATCGTGCCTTCGTTCTCCGTGTCGGAGAACCTGACCCTGAAGGATTTCGCCTCGCCGCGCTTCGCCGCCGGGCCCTTCCTCCGCCTCAAGGCCGCGGACGCCAACGCCGCCGAGCTGAAGAAGCGCTACGACATCCGCTGCCCCTCGACGGCGACGCCCGCGGGCTCCCTGTCTGGCGGCAACATCCAGAAGGTGATTTTGGCGCGGGAGCTGGCTCGTGGCCCGAAGGCCCTCGTCGCGGTATATCCCACGCGCGGCCTGGACATGGGCGCCGAGGAATTCATCCACAAGCGCCTCCTCGAGCTTCGCTGCGAAGGCGTCGCCGTGCTCCTCATCTCCGAGGAGCTGGACGAGCTCATGAACCTCTCCGACCGCATCGCCGTGATCTACAAGGGCAGGATCCTCGCGACGATCCCCGCCCAGGAGGCGACGAGGGCGCGGCTCGGGGCCCTGATGGCGGGCCTTCGCGAGGAGGAAGGGGCCACGGCATGAACAGGACGTACAGGACCCTCTATTCCGCGGCCATCATCCTCGCGGCGGCCGCGGCGGCGGTTGGGATCGGCGCCCTGGTGCTGATGGCGATCGGCGTGAGCGTTCCGGAGACCTACCGGGTCATCCTGACGGAGCCCTTCAAGGACATGTACGGGATCACGGAGATCCTCGTGCGGACGGTGCCGCTGATCCTGGTGGGCCTGGGCATCGCGATTTCCTTCCGCTCGGGCATCCTGAACATCGGCGCCGAGGGACAGATGCAGATCGGCATCCTGGCGGCGACGGCCGTGGCCCTCGCCCTGCCGAACCTCCCCAAATGGCTGTTGCTCCCCCTCGTGTTGCTGGCGGGGGCGCTGGGCGGCGCCCTCTGGGGCTCGATCGCCGGCCTGCTGAAGGCGAGGCTCGGGGTGAACGAGATTCTCTCCACCGTCATGCTCAACTACATCGCCGCCCAGCTCCACGGCTTCCTCCTGCGCGGGCCGATGATCGACCCGGCCGAGCTCCAGGTCGGATCGGGCACGCCCCAGTCGATGCGCCTGCCCAAGGCGGCCTGGCTGGACCGGATCCTGACGGGATACCGGCTCCACTGGGGTCTGGCGATAGCGCTCGGACTGGCCGTCATCGTCTACTTTCTCATGTGGCGCACGACCTGGGGCTTCAGGATGCGCGCCGCGGGCGCCGAGGCAAAGGCGGCCCGCTACGCCGGCATCAGGGTCGAATCCTGCCTGGCCGCCGCCATGATCCTGGCCGGGGCCTTCGCGGGGCTGGCCGGGGCCATCGAGGTGACGGGAGTCCACCGCCGCGCCATCGAGGGCGTATCGGCGGGCTACGGCTTCTCGGGCATCGTCGTCGCCCTCTTCGGCGGGCTCCACCCGGCGGGCATCGTCCCCTCGGCCTTCTTCTTCGGGCTTCTTCTGATCGGTGCGGACATGACCCAGCGCGCCCTCTCGGTGCCCGCGAACATGGTACTGGTCCTCCAGGGCGCCGTGATCCTGAGCATTGTGTCGGCCAAGACCTGGCTGAACGATCCCTACGCGCGCGACAAGGCGGTCAGGAAGATGGCAGCCCTCTTCGGGGGAGGCCGGAAATGAACCTCCTCCTCGTGCTGCAGAACATCCTGGCCATCGGCGTGCCCTTCTCAGTGGCCCTGCTCCTCGCCGCCCTGGGCGAGATGTTCAACCAGCGGGCGGGCGTCTTCAACCTGGGCTGCGAGGGCATCATGGCCATGGGCGCCTTCCTGGGCTTCCTGCCTTCCTTCCTGCTCAAGGGCGGGGCGCTGGCGCCCTGGGCGCCGGCCATCGGCATCGCCTGCGCGGCGCTGGCGGGCGTCCTCCTCGGCCTGCTGTTCGGCCTGGTCACGGTGTCGTTCCGGGCGCCCCAGGGCATCGCGGGCATCGGCCTGCAGATGCTGGGATGGGGCACGGCGGGCACGCTCTCCCGCCATTTCGTCGGCGGCGTGACCGGCATTCCGGGCATCGACGCCTGGCCCATCCCTGGGCTCTCGAAGATTCCCTTCCTCGGCCCCATCCTCTTTTCGATGACCCCCTTCGGCTACTTCGGCTTCCTGATGGTGCCGATCTCGTGGTATGTCCTCTTCAAGACGCCCTGGGGGCTCAAGGTGAGGGCGGTGGGCACCCATCCGCGCGCCGCCGATACGATGGGCACCAATGTGGCGAGGACGCGGTATCAGGCTCTGATGCTTGGCGGCGCCATGGCTGGCCTGGCGGGCGCCTACCTCTCGCTGGCCCAGGCGAAAATGTTCGCCGACGACATCGTGGCCGGCCGCGGTTTCATCGCCGTGGCCCTGGTCTACTTCGGGCGCTGGCACCCCCTCTACATCCTCGGAGGGAGCCTGCTATTCAGCATCGCCCAGTCCTTCCAGCTCGCGATCCAAGTGCTCGGCATCGATTTCCCTTACGAATTCGCCGTCATGCTGCCCTACGTCCTGGTCATCCTGGTGCTGGCCTTCGCGAAGAATTCGCGCTTGCGGGGGCCCGCCGAGCTGGGCAAGCCCTACAACCGGGAAAAGCGAGTCTAGCGATGGCGCTTCGCACGTTTACCGTCAATGGCCGCGAGGCCGCGATCGAGGAAGGGAGGAACCTCCTCGACTGGCTGCGCCGCGAGGCCCGGCTGACCTCGGTCAAGAACGGCTGCGCCGAGGGCGCCTGCGGCGCCTGCATGGTGCTGGTCGACGGCCGGGCGATGAACGCCTGCGCGCTTTCCGGCGCCAAGGTAGCCGGCAAGCGCGTCCTCACGGTCGAGGGCTTTCCCCCCGAGGAATTGGCCGCCTACGAGCGCGCCTTCGCCGAGGCGGGGGCCGTGCAGTGCGGCTTCTGCACTCCCGGCATGGTGATTTCCGCCAAGGCCCTGCTCGACAAGACGCCCGATCCGACGCCCGAGGAGGCGCGCAAGGCGATCAGGCGCAACATTTGCCGCTGCACGGGCTACGCCAAGATCGTCGACGCCACTCTGGCCGCCGCCAAGGAGCGGGCCGGAGACGAGGAAGAGGGGGGCGAGGCATGAACGTCATCCTGCCCCGCACGTTGAA
>JAJTBU010000110.1 GCA_021286735.1 bacterium | reverse complement strand
GACGGAATCAAGGTTACAGTGGACGAAATTCAGTTTACTCAGAAAAATGGTCGGCCTGCAACTGTGCAATACTTTGCAAGCCTTTGCGGAAGAATTCAGTTTACTCAGAAAAATGGTCGGCCTGCAACCCAGGTAAAGATCGTATGACTCCTCTTTGGAATTCAGTTTACTCAGAAAAATGGTCGGCCTGCAACAGGCCGCGGCGTCCGAGCTGGCTGCCATGTAATTCAGTTTACTCAGAAAAATGGTCGGCCTGCAACACGAAAAGTTTCTGCCATAAGGAGGCTACAAATTCAGTTTACTCAGAAAAATGGTCGGCCTGCAACGAGCTGCGCAATGCCTTTAATGGCTATCAGAATTCAGTTTACTCAGAAAAATGGTCGGCCTGCAACCTTGGCATGGCGAATACGGTCAGCGGGCGGAATTCAGTTTACTCAGAAAAATGGTCGGCCTGCAACTCATCGCTCCGCCTCCACCACCACCTCGCCAATTCAGTTTACTCAGAAAAATGGTCGGCCTGCAACGACGACGTCCTCACCGACCTGTCCTTCACCAATTCAGTTTACTCAGAAAAATGGTCGGCCTGCAACTACGTCCTCATCGACATCAAGACCTCTGGCAATTCAGTTTACTCAGAAAAATGGTGGACCT
Organism: bacterium; assembly: GCA_021286735.1. Lineage (GTDB taxonomy): Bacteria > Spirochaetota > Spirochaetia > Treponematales > Rectinemataceae > JAJTBU01. The sequence continues at coordinate 6,576 of JAJTBU010000110.1, read as the reverse complement.
GCAACCGATGGCGGCAAGCGGAACAATTACCAATAAATTCAGTTTACTCAGAAAAATGGTCGGCCTGCAACCGACGCTGTCCGCGAGACCCCGCGATACGAATTCAGTTTACTCAGAAAAATGGTCGGCCTGCAACACCCGGAAGCACCAACCACATCCTCACCCTAATTCAGTTTACTCAGAAAAATGGTCGGCCTGCAACCGGGCTTGAAGGATGCGTCGATATCCGGGAATTCAGTTTACTCAGAAAAATGGTCGGCCTGCAACGAATAAAGATAATGATAGCAAATTTTTTCAATTCAGTTTACTCAGAAAAATGGTCGGCCTGCAACTACGATGGCGCTACTTCTTCCCCCGCCGACAATTCAGTTTACTCAGAAAAATGGTCGGCCTGCAACTCATCATATCACCCCCGCCCAAGTCCAAAAAATTCAGTTTACTCAGAAAAATGGTCGGCCTGCAACTTAATGTCGGAACAGCAAACTTCAATGAGAATTCAGTTTACTCAGAAAAATGGTCGGCCTGCAACCAACGCCATCGAGCAGACCATCACCCACCAAATTCAGTTTACTCAGAAAAATGCTCGGCCTTCAACACCTAATGTCATTGTACGCGGGCGACATTTAATTCAGTTTGCTCAGAAAAATAGTTTGCTTGCAGCCGGAAAATATGTAGCGATTAACGAGGTGGATTTTTCGGCGATAAAATCATCACGATCGGCCTATTAATTATTCCAGTCTATTACTTCTTCCTAAACCCTTCATACGGGAAAAGTATTTTCTTCCGTTTGCCCTCTCTCTTCTCAAATGCAGCGACACCTTCCGGAGTAAGCGGTGGAATTTCCTCACGTATGAATTGCGTATCAAGGAATGCTTCAATCTCAGCCTCGAGCTTTTTCCTATCTTGTTCCGTCATTGCTCCTCCAACGCCATCGCCTTAGAATCTTAGGGGCTGTATTAGATAAATTTGTTATATTTGGCACCACTTGCGAAGGATCTTGAGTTGTTGCTTAGGTGTTCCATAGTTGAAACGAAACTCACATTCTTTCAGGAATAAGGGGAAGTACTTCTTGTCTATTCCGTTGTACTTTCGCAAGATTCTCTTAGCTTGGTTCCAAAAATTTTCAATTCCATTAATGTGATTCTTTTCATCAACGAAGTCTTCAGAATGATCAATTCGATGATGATGAAAGTCGGAAATATCTAGAGCATCATAACTGTGATAACCATCGGTATAGACAATGCTATCTGGCTTGATTTTACGGGCTATAACGGGCAGTAGCGTGTCGGCTTTAGTATTCTCGACTACGACAGTAAAAACCTTGCCTTGACGCTTTAGCATGCCAAAAACAACAACTTTTCCTGCAGCGCCACGGCCTCGTTTGCCTTTCCGGACTCCACCGAAATAGCTCTCGTCAATTTCTACTTCGCCATTGAATACTTCGACTGCCTCCTTGGCCAAATGGAGGGCTATAACTTGACGTATTTTGCGATAGAAAAGAGCAGCAGAATTGGGGTTAATTCTTAGAATATCTGCGGCTGAACGAGCAGTAACTTCTAGCACAAAATACTATATCAAGCGTGATTGTATGCTTTTCTTTAGCCTGCAATGACTTATAGTCATATTTTAAGCTTAACATATGGCTTTATCTAATACAGCCCCGAATCTTATAAAGTAAGCGCCACACCTTTCCCCTTGTCAATGCCATCGAATTTTATAAAGGAAAACAGCACTCTAGTTACATTATCAATATACTTTACTCTTTTATGTAACAAACCGCCTTGACACAAATCACTTTGTTACATACTATAAATACATAGACATTTTTAGTAACCAAAAGAGGAGCGCGCCATGCCCAAGTTTTCTTTCAATCTCGGCAGTTTCATCGTCAACCTGACGATCGGATGGTTCTTCATGTCCTTCCTCCAGGCGGCGGTCAGCGCCCTGCGCGCGGGAACGCGCGGCGATATCATCCCCCGATTCAAGACCATCGCGTTTTTCCACGACAGGCCGGCGGCTATCCTCAATATCGCCATCATGGCGGGGATATGGGTCGTCACGACGACGCTCTGGTTCATGCTGAAGCGAAGGTAGACGCGATCGATGACGAACAAGCCCGCCTTCAAGGCGGCGGTTCACACGCCGCTGGTGTTCCGCGCGGGGGTTTTCGCGCGGGAGGGGCTGCCTTGGCCTTCGCTCGAGGGGATCAGGGATTTCGCGCGTTTCGCGGAGATCGAGGACGGGACGATCCGCACTGCTCTTTCCAGGGGCAAGCGCGATGGTTCGCTTCTGGTGGAGGAGGATGGGGCGGGGCGTAACCGGTATATTCTAGCGCCCGCGACCTTCGCCAGGGGAATCGCCCAGATCAACGCGGACAGACGGCCGGAGGGATTCCTGCTCGCGGTCTTTTCCTTTTCAGCGCCGGAACAGGAGGAGCGCGCCTCGCTGCGCGCGCTCTTGAAGTCCTACGGTTTTCGGAAGCTCGCCCAGAATACCTATATTCATGGGCGGATCGAGACGGAGGGTCTGGGGGCGGCGATCCGCGAGCTCGGCCTGGAGCGGAATTTCTTCCTCTTCACCTGCCCCGACATCGAGGACGAGGGGCTGGTCGCCCGGGTGCTGGCGCTCTTCGACCTGGAGTCGCGGCGGCGCGAGCTGCGCGGGTATTTGAGGCTCCTCAAGGATTTCCTCCCCGAGAAGCTCGCGCGCGGCGCCATCGCCGGCGACGAGGCAGCCTGCGACGATTTCGCGCGGAGGCTGCTCTATGTCGGCGCGGTGCATTGGGACCGCGTGGAGGCGAGCGAGCCGCCAATCCCGGCCAAATATCTGCCCAAGGGCTACGCCCTCGGCGAGATCCAGGCTTTCTACGGGAAAAGGCTCGAGGAGGGTCGAAGCGCGATGCTCGGCTATCTCTCGAGGACCTTCGGGGCTTGAAGCCCCTTCGCGATCAGCTCGCAGCCCCGCCCGGGACGATGAGCACCTGGAGATCGCACACATTGGTGTTCGTCGGCCCCGTCCTGAGCAATCCTGAGATCTTGTCGAAGAAAGCGTACGAGTCGTTGTCCGCGAGATAGGCTTCGGGGTCCAGCCCCGCGGATCTGGCGCGCCCGAGGAGGGTGGCCGAGGCGAAGGCGCCCGCCGCGTCCGTGGGGCCGTCCGAGCCGTCGGTGGAGGCCGCCAGGAACACGAGGTCGCCCGAGTCTTTGGGCGCGCGCGCCGCCGCGGCGAGGAAGGCGAGCGCCATCTCCTGGTTGCGGCCTCCCCTGCCCTTTCCGCGCAGTGTCACAGTGGTCTCGCCGCCGACGAGGAGGCAGGCGGGGCGCCGGAGCGGAAAGCCCGAGGCGGCGATGTCCTTGCCCATCCCCAACAGCATGAGCGCCGCCTCGCGGGCCTCCCCGGTTAGGCGGGAGGTCAGGACCAGGGTCGAATAGCCCAGGCCGCGGGCTTCGCTCTCGGCCGCCATGAGGGCGAGCCGATTCGTGCCCACGAGGAGATTCCGCGTTCGCGCGAAGGCCGGGTCGTCCGCCTTTGGGGTGTCGGCGGGCGCGCCCTCGCCGCCTGCGGCGCCGCGCCGGAGCAGCTCGGCGACCGCCGGGGGCAGAGCGGCTTCTATGCCGCGGCGCCTTACGATCGCGAGCGCGTCCGCCCAGGTGGTCGGGTCGGGGGCCGTCGGCCCCGAGGCGATGGCGTCGAGGTCGTCGCCGATCACGTCGGAGAGGATGAGCGACACCACCGTGGCCGGCGCGAAGGCCGCCGCGAGCCTGCCGCCCTTGACCGCCGAAAGGTGCTTCCTGACGCAGTTGACTTCCTGTATCGGAGCCCCGGAGCCGAGAAGGAGGGAGGTGGTCGCCGCCTTGTCCTCGAGCGAGATGCCCTGCGCGGGCGCGCAGAGCAGGGCCGAGCCTCCGCCTGATATGAGCACGATCGCCAGGGTTCTCTCGTCGGCGCCGTCGGCGAGGGCGAGGACCGCGGCCGCTGCGGCCGCCGAACTCGCGTCGGGAACGGGATGCGAGGCTTCCATCAGCGCTGTTCGCTCCAGACGGTCGAGGTGCCCCCGCTTTACGGCCACGACGCCGCCCGACAGGAGGCGCTCGGCGGCGGTGCCGGCCAGCGCCTCCTCGAGCCCGCGCGCCATGCTCGCGCCCGCTTTGCCGAATCCGGCCACGACGATGCGGTTGTAATCGGCGAGGCGGTAATCCGCTTTCTCCAATTCGGTCGCGAACGAGATCGTCCCGTCCCCGACCCGCACCGCGCTTCGGACCATCAGGGCGGGATCGACTCTGGCAAGCGCCGAGCGGAAGATGGCCTCTGCGTCGCGCATGGCCTTTCCTTCGCCGTTTTTCCTTTCGATAGCTTCGTTCATCGCGTTTCCTCATATGCTGCGGCCATGGCGGGGTCAAGGCTCGTCGTTTCCATCGGCGCAAGTATACACTGCGCGTCCGCGGGCCAACAATCGCCGCGCCCGACAATCGTCCGGGGGGCGACCGAGGCGCGGAGTTTCGGCCTTGTCCACCCGGGCCCGCGCGGATACAATAGCGGGATCATGGAATACCAGAAACGCACGGTTACCTGCGGCCAGCTGGCCGCGGCGGACGTCGGCAAGACAGTGGTGCTGAACGGATGGGTCCACCGCAAGCGCGATCACGGTGGGATCTCCTTCATCAACCTTCGCGACCGGTACGGGATCACCCAGGTCGTGGTCGACGCTGATGCTCCGGCGGCCCTGCAGGCCGCCGCCGCCGAACTCAAGTCCGAATACTGCATCGCCGTGGCCGGCACGGTCCGCGGCAGGCCCGAGTCCATGGTCAATCCCGACATGGCCACCGGCGCCATCGAGGTGGCGGCCGATTCCCTGACCATCCTCTCGAAATGCGCGCCCCTGCCCTTCCAGATCGACGAGCGCACGGACGCCAAGGAGGACACCAGGCTCACCTACCGCTACCTGGACCTGCGCTCGGGCGCCATGCAGAAACGCATCCGCTTGCGCCATGAGGCGGCCTTCGCCGTGCGCGAGTACATGGTCGGCCAGGGCTTCTACGAGATCGAGACGCCGACCTTCATCCGCTCGACGCCCGAGGGCGCCCGCGACTATCTCGTGCCCTCGAGGCTCTATCCGGGCAAGTTCTACGCCCTGCCCCAGTCGCCCCAGCTCTACAAGCAGATCCTCATGGTGTCGGGCTTCGACAAGTATTTCCAGCTGGCTCGCTGCTACCGCGACGAGGATGCCCGCGGCGACCGCCAACCCGAGTTCACCCAGATCGACATCGAGATGTCTTTCGTCAAGCGCGACGACGTGCTCGCGATGTGCGAAGGGCTCATGCGGCATGTCTTCAAGAAGACGCTCGGCGTGGAGCTGCCCGCGCAGTTCGTGCGCATTCCCTACGACGAGTCCATCGATCTCTACGGCTCGGACAAGCCGGACCTGCGTTTCGGCATGGCCATGCAGGATTTCGCGCCCTACGTCGAGGCGAGCGGCTTCCAGGCTTTCAAGGAAGCCCTGGCTGCCGGCGGCAAGGTCAAGGCGCTCGTCGTGCCCGGCAAGGCCGACTATTCCCGCAAACAGATCGAGGAGCTGGAAGCCCAGGCCAGGATCTACAAGGCCAAGGGCATGGCCTGGATGAAGGTGGCCCAGGCGGCCGACGGCTCGGGGATCGCCCTCGAGGGCGGCGCCTCCAAGTTCTTCGCGGCCAACGCCGCCGCGATCGCGGCGGGGCTCGGCGCCAAGCCGGGCGACCTCATCCTGATGATCGCCGACGCCAAGGCCAAGGTAGCCTGCGTGTCCCTGGGCGCCGTCCGCTCCAAGCTGGGCCGCGACCTCGGCCTCCTCGATCCAAAAGTCTTCAAGTTCGCCTGGATCGTGGACTTCCCGATGTTCGAGTACAACGAGGACGAGCAGCGCTGGGAAGCAGCGCACCACATGTTCACCATGCCCCAGGAGAAGTACCACGACACGCTCGAGTCCGACCCGGGCGCCGTCAAGGGCGACCTCTACGACCTCGTGCTGAACGGCTTCGAGATCGCGTCGGGCTCCATCCGCATCCACGACCCCGACCTGCAGAAGCGGATCTTCAAGATCGTCGGCTTCAGCGAGGAGGAGGCCCAGCGCAAGTTCGGCTTCCTGGTCGAGGCCTTCAAGTACGGCCCGCCGCCCCACGGCGGCATAGCGCCGGGATTCGACCGCCTGGTGATGCTGATGGCGGGCGAGACTTCCATCACGGAAGTGATCGCCTTCCCGAAGAACACCTTCGCGGTGAGCCCGATGGACCAGTGCCCGAACGAGGTGGACGAGAAGCAGCTCAAGGAGATCCACATCAGGATCGTGCCAAAAGAAGAGAAGACGAACTGATACGGAATCATTGAACAAGAAAGCGCGGTCCGAAAGGACCGCGCTTTTCTTACCCCCTCGGCTCAGCCATATTGGCCCAGATCGCCTCGAAGATCAGGCTCCAGGCGGCGAAGACCGGGGGTCCCACTGCTACGGCCGTTCAGGTCACCCTATCACAGCAAAGCTTCTTCACTTCGTCTCTTGTTAAGAGAAAGGAGAGGGCCACATGGGCGATGAGCCATCCCGAACGC
>JAJTBU010000109.1 GCA_021286735.1 bacterium | reverse complement strand
GGCATGGTCCCCCCCGGCGCTGCCGCGAGGGGGCCTTGGCCGGTTTTATCCGATGAAAGCAGGGCCGCGAAGGCGGCGAGGTCGCGCTCATCCATGGTGGCGGCGATGTCTCGGAGCGCCGGGCCCGAGAGCCGCGCGTAGACCTGGGGCGTCTTGTCGAAATGGGCGGAAGGCTCGGTCTCGAGGACGGCGGTCGGGATGGTGGCGCATCCAGCCAGGAGGGCTATGGCGCAGGCGGCGAGCGCCGCGGCCCGCGCCATTGGGCGCGGGCCCGCTGATTCGGCCGCGGCGCCCGGCGCGGGGCCTTCCACTCGATATCGTCGGCCTATTCGGCACAGCTTCATACGCTACCTCGTTCCTTGAATAATGACAGGCAGAAAGCCCGGTGCTCCCGCGCCGCCTCGTTCCAGCGCTCGAACCGCGACCCGCGGTATCGTTCCGCGGGAATCCAGCCGCGCGCGGCGCCAGCGGCGGCGGAGGCCTTCATCGCCGCCCCCTTGAGCCAGGCGAGCCTGTTGTAGCCGGCGGCGAAGGGGTCGGGGCCGCGCGCCGAAAGGCCCGCGATCGTCCCGCCCGCCTCCCTGGCCCAGGCTTCGGGCTCGTAGGGAGGCAAGTCGAGGTCGATGATATAGTCGGAGGCGCGGGCGGCGCTATCCCCCGGGGGAGCGGGGCGGCGCCAAAGCTCGGCGAGGCGCTCGACCACGAATGCTTCGTCGGAAAAACCCTTTCGCCGGAAGGCGCAGAGGAAGCGATAAATCATGCCGGCGGCGCCCGCGAATCGCCCGGCGTTGTCCACCTCGCGCTCGCCCTCGGCGAGGCGCGGATCGACCCAGCGCCGGCGGGGGTCGTCGGGCGCTCCGAACGCCTGGAGGTGGCCGACCGCCGGCAGGGGTGAGGCCGGATCGAGGGCGTTCTGCGGCTCTATGTCCGCCGAGAACCCTTGGTGAGCCCAGCTGTCCGCGTAGGCGTGGAGGGCGATGCCGATCCTCGCGAGATTCTTGGTCCGCAGCGCCGCGATCAGGACTTCCCTGGCCAGGGGCGAATCGGGGGTAACGGCGCCGGGGGAGGCGGCGCCGTCGGCCCTGCGCGCCGATGCTGCGTCCCGGACTCCGGGAATAAAATGGAAGGGCCTGTAGATTCCCGCGGCGACCCCCTCGTCCCAGAAGAGGTAGTTCTGCGTCACTTCCGTATGCGTCGCGGCACCGCCCCGGGCGCCGGCGATCTCCCAGGGGGCGAGGCATTCATCGACCAATTGGCTCGATATCGCGATCTCGGCCGATTCGGACTCGGGAAATCCGGCGCATCGGGCGAGGTAGCGGAGCGCGTAGTAGTGGAACTCGATATTCATCCGGACCTAAGTATGCCGCGCCGCGGCTGCCGCGACAACCATGTCGCTCGCGACTATTCAGTCGCGAACGACTATTCAGTCGCGGACGACTATTCAGTCGCGGACGACAACCGTGCGCCGCGACTATTCAGTCGCGTGCGATGTGGCGCATTTCGCCCAGTGATGGTAGGATGAAAGCGGAGGGCGAGATGGCGATAGAGAGAACCTTTTCCATGCTCAAGCCGGGCGTCCTGTCGCGCCGCATCGCGGGGGAGCTCGTCGCGCGCATCGAGCGCAAGGGCTTCGACATCGTGGGCATGAAGCTCATGCGCTTGAGCCCGGCCCTGGCCGAGGAGCACTACGCCGAGCACCGGGCCAAGCCCTTTTTCGGCGAGCTCGTCGGCTACATCTGCTCGGGGCCGGTGATCGCCATGGTCCTGGAGGGCGACAACGCGGTGCGCATGCTCCGCGCCCTCTGCGGATCGACCAAGGCCGAGGAGGCCGCGCCGGGCACTATCCGCGGCGACTTCGCCATGCACACGGGCCTCAACATCATCCACGCGTCGGACTCGCCCGAGGCGGCCGCGCGGGAGATTGCGCTTTTTTTCAAACTGGAAGGATGGAAACAATGGCTGGATCTGAAGGATTGCCCCGCTGGGACCTGACCCCGATTTTCCCGGGCTTCGAGTCCGCGGAATACGCCGCCGCCAAGGCCAAGGCGGCCGCCCTGGCCGCTGAAGCCGTGCGCTTCTACGGCGAGAGCGCCGCCGCCGCGCCTGGCGAGGACGCCGCCGCCTGGCTGAAGAAGGCGCTCGCCCTCAACGATGAGCTGGGAGCCCTGACGGAGACGCTCGCCGCCTACACCTACGCGCGCTTCAGCACCGCCACCCGCGACGCCCAGGCGGTCGCCGAGCTCAACGCCGTGGAGGCGCTGATGCTCCCCGCCAAAAAGGCCGACGTCCTCTTCAGGAACGCCCTCGCCGCGCGCAAGGACGCGGTCGAAGCGGCCCTCGCCTCGAACGCCGACCTGGCGCCCTACGCCTACCATGTCCGCGAGGAGCTTTTCTTCCAGTCCAGGCAGATGTCGCCCGAGCTCGAGGATCTCGCCGCGGACCTCGGGCGCAGCGGCGCCGACGCCTGGTCCAGGCTCCAGGAGTCGGTCAGCTCGAATTCGTCGGCGACTTGGGACGCCGCCTCCGGCGGGCGCAAGACCGTGATCGAACTGCGCAACTTGGCCTTCGACCCCGACCGCGCGGTGCGCGAGAAGGCCTTCGGCCTCGAGCAGTCGGTCTGGAAATCGGTGGAAGTGCCCATGGCCGCCGCCCTGAACGGCGTCAAGGGCGCGGCGACCTCGCTCAACAGCCGCCGCGGCTGGAAGGATTCGCTCGAAAAGTCCATAGCCCAGGCCAGGATAAGCCCCGCGACCCTCGAAGCCCTCATCCAGGCGATGGAGGAGTCCCTGCCGACCTGGCGCCGCTACCTCGGCGCAAAGGCGAGGGTCCTGGGCGTGCCGGCCCTGGCTTTCTACGATCTCTTCGCCCCCGTCGAGAAGAGCGGCGTGCCCCTGCCGACCTTCTCCTGGGACGAGACGCGCGCCTTCATCCGCGACAAGTTCTCTTCCTTCGATCCCGACATGGGCGCCTTCGCGGCCAAGGCTTTCGACAATAACTGGATCGACGCCCAGCCCCGCGAGGGCAAGGTGGGCGGCGCATACTGCACGGATTTCCCGACGGCCGGGGCGGCCCGCGTGCTCTGCAACTTCGACGGGAGCTTCTCCTCGGTCGGCACGGTGGCCCACGAGCTGGGCCACGCCTGGCACCACGAATGCATCGTCGGCAAGCCCTACGCCCTCACCCAGTATCCGATGACCCTGGCCGAGACGGCCTCGATCTTCGCCGAGACCATCGTGTCGGAGGCGGCCTTGGCCACGGCGAGCCCGCCCGAGCGCCTCTCCCTCGTGGAGATGCGCCTGCAGGACAGTTGCCAGGTCATCGTCGACATCCTCTCGCGCTTCTATTTCGAAAAGGCGGTATTCGCAGAGCGGGCCACCGGGGAGCTGAGCGCCGAGCGCTTCTGCGAACTCATGCTCGACGCCCAGGCCAAGACCTACGGCGAAGGCCTCGATCCCGGGAAGCGGCATCCCTACATGTGGGCGGTCAAAGGCCACTATTACAGCGCGGGTCTCGGCTTCTACAACTTCCCCTACGCCTTCGGCCTCCTCTTCGCGCTCGGCCTCTACGAGCGCTATCGGAAGGAGGGCCCAGGTTTCGCCGTGACTTACCGCGGACTCCTGGCCGAGACCGGTTCCGCCTCGGCGGTCGAGGTCACGGCCAAGGCCGGCTTCGACATCGAGACGCCCGATTTCTGGCGCTCGGCGCTCTCGGGCTTCGCCCGCCAGACGGCCGAGTTCGAGAGCCTGGTGGCGTCTATCCTTAGGCGCTAGCGCCTAAGGCCGCTAAGGGCTGGGGTCGGAAGCGCCGCAGAAACAAGCGCCGCAGGCGCAAGCGTCGCCGCGCCCATGAAAAGGAAGGATTATGGATTTTTCGAAGGTGTTTTTGGAGCGGAAATCGGTGCGCGCCTACGCCGACGCGCCGATTCCGCGGGAGATGAGGGAGCAGGTGCTCGCCGCCGCGTTCAGGGCGCCCACCGCCGGCAACATGATGCTCTACACGATCCTCGAGATAGAGGATCAGGCCCTCAAGGATAGGCTGGCGGTCACCTGCGACCACCAGCCCTTCATCGCCGCGGCGCCCTGGGTCCTCGTCTTCCTGGCCGACTACGCGCGCATGATGGCCCACTTCACGGCCTGCGGGGTGCCCGAGCGCTGCGCCCGCGAAGGGAAACCCTTCCTCGCGCCGCGCGAGTCCGACCTCCTTCTCGCCTGCTGCGACGCCCTCATCGCGGCCCAGACGGCGGTCACGGCGGCCGAGAGTCTCGGCCTCGGCTCCTGCTATATCGGCGATGTCATGGAGAACTGGGAGACTCACCGCGAACTCCTCTCCCTGCCGCGCTACACATTCCCGATCACGATGCTCTGCTTCGGATGGCCCACCGAACAGCAGGCGGCCAGGCGGCAGCCCGCGCGCCTGCCAAGGGATATCGTGGTTCACAAAAACCGCTACGCCATGCCCTCGGAGGAGAGGCTCGCCGCGCTCTATTCGGGCGAGGGCTACGGCGACTTCGTTCCGACCCCTCAGGCGGACAACGGCGGCCAGGCGCTCTACGCGCGCAAGTTCTCGGCCGATTACACAAAGGAGATGAGGCGCAGCGTCGCCGCGATGCTCGAGGACTGGCGCCGGGACTAAAGGCGCTTCGGCGGACCGGCTCGGCTAGCCAAAGCGGCCGCCGCCCCCGGTCGGGCATAAGAAAAGGCGGCCCCGAAAGGCCGCCTTTTCGCTTTTTTATGTGGTTCGGCGCGGCGCAAAGCCGCGCGGCTCGATGCCTCCCGGCGTGCCTTCCGCCGTCAGTAGGCGGCGAGGATCGCCAGCACCTTGTCCTTGCCCAGGGTGCCCAGGAAGCCCGCCAGCCGCGGCCCCTGGTCCTTGCCGACCAGGGCGTTGTAGGCCGCCTTGAAGAGGGTCTTGCCGTCGGTCCCGGCGGCCGCAGCCGCGGCGTATATCGCCTCGGCCACCGCCTTCTCGTCGGCGAAGCTCTCCAGCTTGGCGACGACATCGTCGCGCAGGCGGCGCACGCAGGCCAGCCCCACCTCGTCCAGCTCGACCTTCTCGCCGGGCTTCTTCACCGCGAAGCGGAAATCCTCGGGCGCGCACTCGTTCACCCAGTGCCAGGCGCAGGTCGCCCTGGCCCTGACGCCGGCCTTCTGCGATTCCTTGATGCCGGGCAGGGAGGCGAGCACCGCCTCGACGTCGCCCTGGTGGATGAGGAGAAGGTTGCAGAGGTGGCGGAAGGGCACCTGGTAGGGCGCCTCGGCGGGCATGCCGTCCACCTGCGAGAGCTCGTAGATGCGGCGCTCCATGGCCTCCGCGTCCTCGCTCTTCGCCTTCTCCGCTCCCCAGTAGATGCGCTCGGTCTTGTCGTAGTCCTCGTAGATCTTGATCACGTCCAGGTCGAAGCTGATGACGAACTCGGTGTTCGGCCTCGTCCCCGCGAAGAGGTAGCGCACGAGCTCGGGCTGGTAGACCTTGAGGAGGTCGGGCAGGTCGACGACCTTGCCCTTGGAGGAGGACATCTTGCCCGGCGAGCCCTTGATGCCGATGAAGTCGTAGCGGAAGGTGACGGGCGGCTTGCGGCCGTAGACTTCCTCGACGACGTGCTTGGAGGTGTCGAAGCTGCCGCCCTGGGAGTGGTGGTCCTTGCCGGCGGGCTCGAACTCCACCTTCTCCTGGTTCCAGCGCATCGGCCAGTCAACGCGCCACACCAGCTTGGCGCCGGCGAGCTTTCGCAGGTCGCCGGTCTCCTTGTGGCCGCACTGGATCTTGTGGTCCTCGTCGCGGTACTTGTCGAGGATGGTCTTGAGATGCTCGCGCATCTCGAGGGCCCGCCTCATGCCCTCGGCGTAGCGGCCGGCGCGGTAGCGGTCGGCCTGGTAGAGGAACTCGGGGTGGATGCCCACGGTGGGGAGCACCGACTCGACGTCCACCTCGTGGTGGCGGGCGTAGGAGGCGTCGCGGCCCCAGGGGTCGGGCACCATCGTGATGGGGAAGCGCAGGTACTTCTCCAGCAGTTCGGGCTGGGGCATGTTGAGGGGCACCTTCCGGAAGACATCGTAATCGTCCCAGCTGTAGATGAAGCGCACCTTCTTGCCGCGGCTGCGCAGGGCGCGGACGACCAGGTCCACCGAGATCATCTCGCGGAAGTTGCCCACGTGGACCGTGCCCGAGGGGGTGATGCCCGACGCGCAGGTGTAGGAGTCCTTATCGCCCCATTCGGCGATTATCTTCTCGGCGGTCTGATCCGCCCAGTGCATCGATTTCTTCTTTTCCATGCCTCAAGTATAGCTTATTCATATCCGGCATGAAAATGGGGCGGCCCGCCACGGCGAGCGGCCCAAACCCTCTTTAGAGGGTGGCCAGGATCCCATCCCTCATGACGACGACTTCGAGCCCGCCCGGCATGAGGGCTGTGATCGTGGGCGCCTTCACGAGGCCGTCCAGGTGGATCAGGGCGGGGGCGTCCTCGTCGTAGTTGGCGCCGATGGCGAAGTGGCAGGTGCCGTAGACCTTCTCGTCCTCGAGCATGTTGCCGCCGATCCGCGCCTCGGCGTTGAGTCCGATGCCGAGCTCGCCGATGTGGCGGGCGTTCGTGGCGTAGCGGAGGGCCTCCTCGGGCGCCATGCCCTTGGAGACGAGGGTGGCGGCCATGTCCATGCCCTTCCGCAGGGCCTTTTCGAGGCGCTCGGCCTCCGAGCCGCCCTCGCAGCCCATGACGAAGCCGCCCGACACCTCGCAGGCGATGGGCGTCTCTATGACGATGTCGCCGGCGATGTCGGCGATGGAGCCGTCGAAAACGATCCTGCCCTGAGCCGACTTGACCGCGGGCGAGACGAAGACCTCGCCCGCCGGCAGGTTGCCGCCCGAACCCGGCGCGCTGAAATCGCCGTCGTCGACGAAGGCCGCGCGGCCACGCAGGCCGATGAAGATGTCGGTGCCGGAGGGGGCGCTGACCTGCACGGCCTCGGCCTCGTCGAGGACAGCCTTGAGGGCTTTCGCTGAGGCGCGCATGTCTGAATAATCGATGGCCACCGTGCGCGTGAACATGTCCACCGTGATGCCGGGCGACCAGAAGGAGCGCATCTCCTTCGTGCCGTGGAGATAGTAGTGGACAAGGTGGTCGTAGCGCTTGCCGTCGGGGGCTTCCAGGGGCGCGGCGATCCTGTATTTGTCCTTGCCGAGCTTCTCGGTGGAGATGGAGGCCAGGGCGTCGGGCTTGGCCGCGATCGCG
>JAJTBU010000108.1 GCA_021286735.1 bacterium | reverse complement strand
TATCGCGAACATCGATATAGTGATGCTCGCCTGAAAGGGAGGATGTACACAAATATGGACAAGTACGATGTCATCGTGATGGGCGGCGGACCCGGCGGCTACCTGGCCGCGGAGCGCCTGGCCCACGCCGGGAAAAAAGTCGCCCTCGCCGAGAAGAGCGCCCTCGGGGGCACCTGCCTCAACGTCGGCTGCATCCCCACCAAGACCCTCCTCAACTCGGCCAAACTCTACGTCCACGCCAGGGAAGGCGCCAAGTTCGGCGTCTCCGCCGAGAACGTCCGCTACGACTGGAAGGCCATGCAGGCCTGGAAGGACGAGGTCGTCTCCAAGCTCGTCGGCGCCATCGGCCTGACCGAGAAAAAGCTCGGCGTGGACGTGATCGCCGCCGAGGCCAAGCTCCTCGGCCCCGGAAGGGTCCAGATTGGCGAAAAAGTCTACGATACTGAACACGTCATCGTCGCCACGGGCTCCCTGCCGGTGATGCCGCCGATCCCCGGCTGCCGCGGCAACCCCAAAGTCGTAGACTCCACCGGCCTCCTCTCGGTCCCCGAAATGCCCAAACGCCTCTGCGTGATCGGCGGCGGCGTCATCGGCGTCGAGTTCGCCAGCCTCTTCTCGGCCCTCGGCGCCGAGGTCGAGGTCGTCGAGATGCTCGACGAGATCGTCCCCTTCATGGACAGGGAAGCGGCGCCCATCCTGCGCCGCGGCCTGAAAAGCGTGACCTTCAACCTCGGCTGCAAGGTCGAGAAGATCGAGGGCGCCACCGTATTCTATAGGAAGAAGGACGGGTCCGAGGCCAAGTCCGAGGCCGATCTCGTCCTGATGGCCGTCGGCCGCAAGCCCAACGTCGATGGCTGGGGCGCGAAGGAAGCGGGGCTCGACGTCTCGCCCAAGGGCGTCGCCGTCGACGACCGCATGCGCACCAACCTGCCCAAGGTCTGGGCCGTGGGCGACGTCACCGGGCGCAGCCTCCTGGCGCACACCGCCTACCGCATGGCCGAAGTGGCCGCCGCCAACATCGTCGACGGCGAAGCCGCCGCCGCCCGCGGCGAAGTGCTCCGCTGGGACGCGATCCCCTGGGCCGTCTACTCCATCCCCGAGGCGGCGGGCATCGGCCTCACCCAGCAGGAAGCCGAGCGGCGCGGCATCGAGGTGAAAACCTCGAGCGTGCCCCTGCGCGTCTCCGGCCGCTTCGCCGCCGAAAACGGCTTCGCCGCCCCCGGCACCGCCAAGCTCATCGCCGAGGCCGCCACAGGCAGGATCATCGGCGTGCACATCGTCGGCGCCTACGCCTCCGAGACCATCTGGGGCGCCTCCGCTGTGATCGAGCAGGAGCTGCGCGTCTCCGACCTCCGCCAGCTCGTATTCCCCCATCCCACGGTTTCCGAAGCCATCCGCGAAGCCGCCTGGGCCATGAAAGACTGAAGGCCGGCGGAGCGCCGGACCTTATCGCGCGATTTTCAAGCGCAAGGAGATAAACGATGCCCAAATCGATGATAGTGAACCCCGCCGATCTGCGGAAAAGCGGAACCCTCAAGATAGCCCCCATTCCCCTCAACCAGTACAAGCGCGACTTCAAGAAGGAGTCGGCCGCCTACGGCAAGGCGGGGCTCGCGGCCATGCTCCACGACATGATCGCGATCAGGGAATTCGAGAACATGCTCAACTCGATCAAGACGACCGGCGCCTGGAACGGGATCGCCTACAACCACAAGGGCCCCGCCCACCTCTCGATGGGCCAGGAGGCCGCCGCCGTCGGCCAAGCCGCCGCCCTCGATCCCGAGGACTTCATCTTCGGCTCGCACCGCAGCCACGGCGAAATCCTCGCCAAGTGCTTCTCCGCCGCGCGCAAGATGGCCCCCGCCTCCCTCGAGTCTACGATGAAGGGTTTCCTCGACGGCGAGACCCTCCGCTACGCCGAGAAGATCGCTTACGGCGACCTGTCCTCCCTGGCCGAGAACTTCATCCTCTTCGGCACCCTGGCCGAGATCTTCGCCCGCAAGGCCGGCTTCACCAGGGGCCTCGGCGGGTCCATGCACGCCTTCTTCACGCCCTTCGGCTCCATGCCGAACAACGCCATCGTCGGCGGCTCGGCGGACATCGCCACCGGCGCCGCCCTCTACAAGCGAATCAACAAGAAGCCCGGCATCGTCGTGTCCAACATCGGCGACGCCGCCATGGGCTGCGGCCCCGTGTGGGAGGCCATGACCCTGGCCGCCATGGACCAGTACCGGACCCTCTGGCCCGAGTCGGCCGGCGGCTCACCCCCCATCCTCTTCAACTTCTTCAACAACTTCTACGGCATGGGCGGCCAGACCCTGGGCGAGACCATGGGCTACGGCGTCCTGGCCCGCGTCGGAGCCGGCGTCAATTCCGAGTCCATGCACGCCGAGCGCGTGGACGGCTACGACCCCCTGGCGGTGGCCGAGGCCGTCGCCCGCAAGAAGAAGCTACTCCTCGAGGGCCGCGGCCCCGTCCTCCTCGACACCATAACCTACCGCTTCTCCGGCCATTCGCCCTCCGACGCCTCCAGCTACCGCACCAAGGACGAGGTCGAGCTCTGGCAGCAGAACGACTCCATCGAGGATTTCTCCGCCTACCTCGTCGCCAACAAGGTCCTGGGCGCGGCCGATGTCGATGCCATGCACGCGGCCTTCGACGAGAAACTCACCGCCGTGCTCAAACTGGCAACCGACGAGGCGGCTTGCCCGCGCGTCGACGGCGCCTTCATCGAATCGGTGATGTTCTCCAACGGCAAGGTCGAGAAGTTCGACGACCGCGAGCCCGAGCTGCTCCAGCCCTTCGCCGAGAACGCCCGCGTCAAGTCGATCGCCGGCAAGGTCCGCAAGGCCACCGACGCCGAGGGCAAGCCCGTCTCCAAGAACAAGATGTACCAGTACCGCGACGCCCTCTTCGAGGCGCTCGCGCACCGCTTCGCGATCGACCCGACGCTCGCCGCCTGGGGCGAGGAGAACCGCGACTGGGGCGGCGCCTTCGCCGTCTACCGCGGCCTCACCGAGGCCCTCCCCTACAACAGGCTCTTCAACTCCTCGATCTCCGAGGGCGCCATCGTCGGCTCGGGCGTCGGCTACGCGCTCTCCGGCGGCCGCGCCGTGGTCGAGCTCATGTACTGCGACTTCCTCGGGCGCGCCGGCGACGAAATCTTCAACCAGGTGTCCAAGTGGCAGTCCATGTCGGCGGGCATCCTCAAGATGCCGCTCACGGTCCGCGTGTCGGTGGGCAACAAGTACGGCGCCCAGCACAGCCAGGATTGGGCCGCCCTCGTGGCGCACATCCCCGGGCTCAAGGCCTACTTCCCCTCCACCCCCTACGACGCCAAGGGCATGATGAACATGGCCCTGCGCGGCACCGACCCGGTCATCTTCTTCGAGAGCCAGCTCCTCTACGACATTGGCGAGCAATTCGCGCCCGAAGGCGTGCCGGAAGGCTACTACGAGATCCCCGAGGGCGAGCCCGCGGTCAGGAAGCAGGGCAAGGACATCACGATCGTCACCCTGGGCGCCACCCTCTACCGCGCCATGGAGGCCGCCAAGCTCCTCGAGGAGAAATACGGCCTCTCCGCCGAGGTCATCGACCTCCGCTTCGTGGCGCCGCTCAACTACGGCGTCCTCCTCGAGTCGGTCAAGAAGACCGGCCGCATGATCCTGGCCTCCGACGCCGTCGAGCGGGGCTCCTTCCTCCACACGGTCGCCTCCAACGTCCAGGCCCTGGCCTTCGACTATCTGGACGCGCCGGTCGCCGTGGTCGGCTCCCGCAACTGGATCACGCCGGCCGCCGAGCAGGAAGCCCTCTTCTTCCCGCAGAAGGAGTGGATCGTCGACGCCATCCACGAACGCGTCCTGCCCCTGGCCGGCCACGTTCCCACCACGGTCCAGACCGACGGCGAGCTCGTCCGCAGGGCGAGGCTCGGCGTCTAGTCGCGGCCTGACACCGGAGCGGACCAATGCACGAAGCGATCAACGATTTCGCGGCCAGCCCCGAAGAGAGGCTCGCCGCCCTCGCGGCCTTCGCCTCGGCGCCGGGATTCGCCCCGGCCGGCCGGGCGGCTACGGCGGCTGAGGCCGCAGGGACAGCTGCCGGCGCGGCGGCGACCAAGGCGGGCGCTGCGGCAAACCGCGGCGCCGCCGCGGCAAACGCTTCGGCCAACGACGCCGTTGCGGCAAACGCCGCCGCCCCCGCTCGCCCCGCCGCCGAGGAATCCAACAACCATATCCACACGATCTACAGCTTCAGCCCCTACGCGCCGGCGGCGGCCGCGCTCGGGGCCTGGAAGGCCGGCCTCACAGTGGCCGGCTCCGTCGACCACGATTCCCTGGCCGGCGCGGCCGAGATGCGCGCGGCCTGCGCCCTCCTCGGCTTGGGCGCCGTGACGGGGTTCGAGATCCGCGCCTTCCTGCACTCCCCCGAGGAGGTGGCCAGGGGCGGCGCGGCCGCGGCCTTCGCCTCGCGCAAGATAAACAACCCCGATTCCGCCGGCATCGTCTACATGACCGTGCAGGGCGTCCCCGCCCAGGCGGCCGACAAAGTGGCCGAATTCCTCGCCCCCGTCAGGGAGCGCAGGCTGGCGCGGACCGCCGCCATGGCGGGCAGGGCGAACGACATCCTCAAAGGCGCCGGCTTGGCGCCCTTCGACTTCGAGCGCGACGTCGTCGGCCGCTCCAAGTTCGCCCAGGGCGGCACCGTCACCGAGCGCCACCTCCTCGCCGCCATGGCGGAGGCCCTGATCGCCGGCTTCGGCCGCGGCGAGGCCCTCGCTTCGGGCCTGGAGGCCAAGCTGGGCCTGGCCCTCAAGCCCAAGACCCGCGCGACGCTCTCCGACCCAGCCAATCCCTACCTGGTCTACGATCTCCTCGGCCTCCTCAAGGCCGAATTCCTGCCCAGCTTCTTCATCCAGCCCACGGACGAATGCGTCCTGGCGCGGGAGGCCTGCGCCTTCGCGCGCTCGATCGGCGCCATCCCCGCCTACGCCTACCTGGGCGACGTGGGCGAGTCCCCCACCGGCGACAAGAAGGCAGAGAAGTTCGAGGACGATTTCCTCCCCGAACTCTTCGCCGAACTCAAAGAGATTGGCTTCCAGGCAGTGACCTACATGCCGCCGCGCAACACCGCGGCCCAGCTCGAGCGCGTGCGCGAGCTCTGCCGCGATTTCGGCTTCATGGAAATCTCCGGCGTGGACATCAACCAGCCGCGGCAGTCCTTCAACTGCCCCGAGCTGCGCCGCCCCGAGTTCGCCCACCTCAACGCGGCGACCTGGGCCATGGTGGCCCACGAGGCCCTCTCGACGGCGAACCCCGACCTGGGGCTCTTCGCCGCGACCAATCCCTACGCGGCCCTGGGCCTCGAGGAGAGGATAGCCCTCTACGCCAAGGCGGGCGCAGACGTGGGCCGCGCCGGCGTCGACCCGACCGTTGTCGCCGATCGGCTCCTGAAAGGAAGGTACGAATGATGAACGTTTTGAACGATACCCTTATCGCCCCGCTGGTGCGCGGCCTCTTCCTCGACGCGACGCGGGGGCCCGCGATCGTAGCGGCGGCCAAAGCCGACGCCGCATCGCACAACGCTGCCGCCGCGCGCTTTTCGCTCCCGTTGCCCGATTCCGCCCTCGGCGCCGAGGGCGCCCTGGACGAGGCGGCCGCGGCCGCGGCGCTCAAGGCCGCCTTCGGCGCGGCCCTGGCGGGGGGCGCGAAGGCCGTGCTGCCCGCGCTGGTTGAAGTATTCCTCGGCGGCGAGAAGCGGGCCTACGCCGTTTCAGGCCCCGAATCGATTCCCGGCATTCCGCCCGCGGCTCTCGCGGGCGCCGCGGCCTCCCGTTCCGCCGAACCCGCCGCGGCCAACTCCGCCCTCGGCCGCGCGGCCGTGGTGGCGGGCAGGGTCGCCCTCGTCACCGGCGGCGCCCAGGGCTTCGGCGCCGAGATCGTCCGCGGCCTCGCCGCCTCGGGCGCCTTCGTCTACATCGCCGACATGAACCTCGCGGGCGCAGAGCAGCTCGCGGACGAGCTGAACGCCGCCTCGGGCGGCCGCCGCGCTTCCGCGGTATCGGTCAACGTCTCCGACGAAGCCTCCGTGGCCGCGATGTTCGACCACATCGCCGCGGCGACGGGCGGCCTCGACCTCATCGTGTCGAACGCGGGCATCGTCAGGGCCGGCTCGGTGCTCGAGCAGGACGAGAAGAGCTTCCGCCTCGTCACCGACGTCAACTACGTCGCCTTCTTCCTCATCGCCAAGCACGGCGGGCGCCTCCTCGCGCGCCAGCGCCGCACGGCGCCCCGCTGGCTCACGGACATCGTGCAGATCAATTCGAAATCCGGCCTCGAGGGCTCCAACAAGAACGGCGCCTACGCGGGCTCGAAATTCGGCGGCCTGGGCCTCGTGCAGAGCTTCGCGCTGGAGCTGGTCGCGCACGGCATCAAGGTGAACGCCATCTGCCCGGGCAATTTCCTGGACGGCCCGCTCTGGTCCGACCCCGTCAAGGGACTCTTCGTCCAGTACCTCAACTCCGGAAAGGTGCCGGGCGCGAAGTCGGTCGCCGACGTGCGGGCCTTCTACGAGGCCAAGGTCCCGATGGGGCGGGGCGCCACCGGCGCCGACGTCATGCGGGCCCTCTACTACATCGTCGAGCAAGAGTACGAGACGGGCCAGGCCCTGCCGGTCGCCGGCGGCCAGGTTATGCTCAACTAGATCGCGCAACGTCTATGCGCGGCGCCGCCGAAGCCGTGGAGCGCCGCGCTCCGCGCGGCGCGAACGATTAGCGTTGCGCGATTTCGGAGGCAGCATGAATAGGACGATAGCCGTCATCGACATCGGGATGACGAACAAGAAGGTGGCCGTATACGACAGGAGCCTCGGCCTCGTCGGCATAAGGAAGAAGGTCTTCGAGCCGAAGCTCGTCGGCGGCATTGAGGCCCACGACCTCGCCGGCATGGAGGCGTGGTTCCTCGAAACGTTGCGCGATTTCGCTCGCGAGAGCGACATCGGCTCCATCGCGGTGACCACGCACGGCGCCACCTTCGTGTGCGCCGACGCCGCGGGGAATCCCGTCGCGCCCTGCCTCTTCTACACGCACGAGCCGGGTGGAGAATTCCAGAGGCGCTTCTACGACATGGCGGGCGACCCGCGCGAGCTCCAGGCTGCCACGGGAACGCCCAACTTTTCGGCGCTGATCAACCCCGCCAAAGGGCTCTTTCTCCTGAAAGAACTCTACCCGGCCGAGTTCGACTCCGCGGCCCTGGTCCTGCCCTATCCCCAGTACTGGGGCATGAAGCTCACCGGCGTGGCCGGCGTCGAGGGCACCTTCATAGGCT
>JAJTBU010000107.1 GCA_021286735.1 bacterium | reverse complement strand
CGAGGAGGGCGAGGAAACCCGGGTCGAAGGTGAGGCAGTCCTCCTCGCCCTCGGGGTGCACGAAGGCGAAGTAGCTCTCCACGTCCTTCAGGCCCTTTTCGTAGACGAGCCACTCGAGCGTGGTGCCGAAGCGCCGGGCGCCCTCGCGGCGCCGCTCGTGCGTCTCGGAGAGCGGCCAGCCCAGGTAGCCCGAGACGAAGTGGTTGATCCGTTCGAGCACATGGGTTTCCATGCCGGTTTTTTCGGAATACAGCGTGTTGTCGAGATCGAACATCAGGGCTTTTGTCATCGCCACAGTCATACCACGAAACGGCCCCCCTGCGCCAGCGCGCGGCCGCCGCCCGCCCCGGGCGCCCCCAGCCGCGCGCGGAGCCTTCGCGGCGCGCGCCCGATGTAGCCTTCGCCCGCGCTCTATAGTATAGTTGCCGCTGGGAGGAACCACATGATACCCATCGGCGACCAAGATACCTGCAGGCGCGGAAAGCCTCTCCTCACATGGCTGCTCATCGCCGCCAACGTGCTGATATTCGTCTTCGTGCAGGACTTCGGGGCCGACGGCCCCACCCTCGCGATGGCCGCCATCCCCTCCGAGATCGCGCTCGGCCGCGGCCTCATCACCCTCCTCACCTGCCAGTTCGCCCACGCCGGCCTCGCCCATCTCGCCGGCAACATGCTCTTCCTCGGCATTTTCGGCGACAACGTTGAATGCCGTATCGGGCGCGTCCGCTACCTCGCCCTCTACCTCGTCTCGGGCGCCATCGGCGTGCTCTGCCACGTCGCCGCTGCGGTCTCGATCGGAGGCGCCGCCGCCGAGGCCCCCCTCGTCGGGGCTTCCGCCGCGATCTCCGGAATCCTCGCGGCCTACCTCGTCCTCTTTCCCGGCAATAAGGTCACCGTCCTCCTCTTCAACTTCATTCCCACCAGGGTTTCGGCCTGGCTCGTCATCGGTTTCTGGTTCGCGCTGCAGGTCCTGGGCGGCCTCTCCGGCCTCGCCGCGGGCGGCACCGCCTACCTCGCCCACATCGGCGGATTCGCCTCCTCGTGGCTCTGGTCGCGCGGCTACAGGCGCGTCGAAGCGGCCCGCATCGAGCGGGAGCGCCGCGAGCGCTACCTCCGCGGCGAGGTGGGCGGGCTTCGCTGGTGGCTCCTCGACGACAAGTCCCGCTTTTTCTGATGCCCAACCGCAACCAGAGCTTCGCCGCGCTGATCCTGCGCGCCAAGGACAGCCCCTCCGGGGACCGCATCGTGACCCTGCTCTCGGCCGAGGAGGGCATCGTGGACGCCTTCGTCTTCGGCGGGGCGCGCAGCTCGCTCCGCTCCGCGGCCTCGCCCTTCGTCTACGCCACGGCCTTCCTCTACGTCGATCCCGTCAAGCACTACCGCAAGTTGAGCGATCTCGCCATCCTCGAGACCTTCTCGGGGCTCAGGGAGACTTATCCCCGGCTCTGGTCGGCCAGCGTCATCGCCGAGCTGGTCATCCGCACCTCCGGCTGCGGAGGCGAGTACGCCGAGGTGCTGGACCTCTCGCTGCGCGCGCTCAAGCTCCTTTCGGACGCCGACGAGCGGCTCGCGGAGCTGACCCTCCTCTCCTACCTCTGGAAGAGCCTCGGCGTCATGGGCCTGCAGCCCGATCCGGGAACCTGCTCCTCCTGCGGCAGACCCCTTTCGGGCATGCGCTTTTCCGCCGCCCACGAAGGCTTCGTCTGCGACGCCTGCGACGGCGAGGGCGCTCCCATGAGCCCCTGGGAGCGGCGCTGCCTCGCGGCCTTCAACGAGGAAGGGCTCGAAGCCTGCGTCCGCCTCGCCGGGGAGGCGAGAGGCCAGGATGCCGCCTCGACCGCCTCCCTGAAGGGCGTCATCTACTACCTGGCGCAGAAGGCCGCCGAGGGCACCCTCGCCACCCTCGCCGCGGAATAAGCCCAGAGCCGGGGAGCCGCCCCGCCGAGGCATCGCCCGCGCGGCGCCCCCGCCGACGCCTTTCTCCTCGCCCCGGAAATGAAGTATACTGTCCATTCAGGCGCGTACCGGAGAGGAGAGATATGAGAGCCGTAGACATCATCATGAAAAAGCGCCTCGGGCAGGCGCTCGACGAGGGCGAGATCCGCTTCGTCATCGACGGCTACGTGGCCGGCGCCATTCCCGAGTACCAAGTGTCGGCCCTGCTCATGGCCATATTCTTCCGGGGCATGAGCCCGGCCGAGACCGCCGTCCTCACCGCCGCCATGCTCGAATCGGGCGACCGGATGGACCTGTCGGGCATTCCCGGCCCCTTCGTGGACAAGCATTCCACGGGCGGCGTCGGCGACAAGATATCCCTGCCCCTGGCGCCCATCGTCGCGGCCTGCGGCGTCAAGGTGCCCATGATGTCGGGCCGCGCCCTCGGCCACACGGGCGGCACCCTCGACAAGCTCGAATCCATCCCAGGCTACCGCACGGGCCTCGACCTCGCGGCCTTCCGCGCGGGGATCGCCGCCGACGGCTTCGCCATGACGGGCCAGACCGAGCGGGTCGTCCCCGCCGACAAGAAGCTCTACGCCCTGCGCGACGTCACCGCCACCGTCGAATCCATCCCCCTCATCACAGCCTCCATCCTCTCCAAGAAAGTCGCGGAGGGAGCCGAGGGCCTGGTCTTCGACGTGAAGTCGGGGCCCGGCGCCTTCATGAAGACCTTCGGGGACGCCAAGGCCCTCGCCGACAGCTTGGTGCGCACCGGCACGGCCATGGGCAAGCGCATCGTCGCCCTCATCACCGACATGGCCGAGCCCCTCGGGCTCACCGTCGGCAACTTCTTCGAGATCGAGGAGACCCTGGACTGCCTCGAGGGGCGCGGTCCCCGCGACGTCATGGACCTGGTCCTCAGGCTGGGCGCCTGGATGCTCATCGTGGGCGGCGCGGCCTCAACCCCGGAAGAGGGCGAAGCGCGCTGCAGGCAGGCGGTCGCCTCGGGCGAGGCCTTGAAGCGCTTCCACGCCAACGTCGCCCGGCAGGGCGGCGACCTCGCTGCGCTCGCGAAACTCAGGGGAACCTGGCGTTCGCCCCACCGGGCCGAGCTGCGCGCCGAGTCGGCGGGCTTCATCGCCTCGATCGACGCCTGGAAGATCGGCCTCGCTGGCGTCCACCTCGGCGTCGGGCGCAACACCACCGCCGACAAGGTCTATCCGGACGTCGGCTTCATCTTCGAAAAGAAGAAGGGCGATAGAGTGGAGCGCGGTGGCCTCGTGGCCCGCGTCTACGGCAAGGACGAGGAAAGCTTGAAGCCCGCCATGGAACTCGCGCGCGCCGCGCTCGCGGTGTCGCCGGGCGCTCCCGCCGCTGCCCCCCTCGTCCTGGAGGAACTTTCAGCCTCATGAGATGGATCAAAGACGAGATCGACACCGCCCTGGTCCGCTCCATGGCGAAGACCTACGGCATCGACACCCTGACAGCCTCCATCCTTGCGCGCCGCAAGGTGACCGAGCCGGGCCAGGTGCTCTACTACCTCGAGAGCGACCCCCGCCACCTGCACAACCCCTTCCTCTTCGAGGCGATGGAGGACGCGGTCGACCGCATCCTCCTGGCGGCCGACGAGGGCGAGAAGGTGCTGGTCTTCGGCGACAGCGACACGGACGGCGTCACTGCCACCACCCTCATGGTGGAAGCCCTCGCCTCGGCCGGGATCGAGGCGGCATGGCGGGTGCCCCGCGGCGAGGAGCCCTACGGCCTCTCGATCCAGGCGGTGGAAGAGTTCGCGGCGGCGGGCGGCAGTCTGATCGTCACCGTGGACTGCGGCATCTCGAACCACGCCGAGGTTGAGCGCGCCGCCGAGCTGGGCGTGGACGTCATCATCTGCGATCACCACAAGCTGCAATCGCCCGAGCCGCCCGCCGCCCTGGCCGTGATCGACCCCAAAATCGAAGGCTGCGGTTACCCTTTCCGCGACCTGGCCGGCGCCGGCGTCGCCTACAAGCTGGCCGGGGCCCTCGCCTTCGGCCGATCGGAACTGTACAAGCAGCCAGTCGCCCTCCTGAACATCGGAAAGGAATCGCCGGCTTCCGCGAAAAATGACGAGCCCGCGGACCAGACGGCGCCCCCGCGCTATCACATCGAGGCGGCGCGCCTGCACAACCTCGTCGAAACCGCGCGCTTCGTCGAAACCATCGAGGAAGGCTCGCCCCGGACGGGCGCCATCCTCGAAAAGCTCGCGAAATTTCTCTCCGGCAGGTCGATCTTCACCTGGCGGGCCGCTTCCCAGCGTGCCGCCGCCCGGGCGGTCTTCGGCGCTGGCGTCGACATCCAGTGGTACGACCTCGCCGACGAGGTCGTCATCGCCCTCCCCGAGTTCGCCGAAAAGACCCTGGCCGATGTGGGCGTCGAACTCAAGCTCGCCCGCTACGCCGCGTCCGGCTGGGGCGACATCGACGCGCTCAAGGCCCTTTTCGTCATATTCGCCCAGCGAAGGATCGCCCCCTGCCCCGACGAGGGCGAAGCTTTCCTCCAGCTGGCTACCCTGGGTACGATTGCCGACCTCATGCCCCTGCGCGACGAAAACCGGATCATCGTCAAGCGGGGTATCCAGGCCATGGGCAACTCACCCTGCAAAGGCATCGCCGACCTCCTCCAGGTCCAAGGTCTCGGCAGGAGCCTCAGCTCGACGGAAATCGCCTGGCAGGTGACGCCCCTCCTCAATGCCGCGGGGCGTCTGGGCAGGCCGGAGATCGCCCTCGACCTCCTTCTCTCGAGCGATCCTTCGGCAAGGGAGAAGGCCGTCCAGGATATCGTCAAAGCCAACGCCGAGCGCAAGAAAATGGGCGCCGATACATGGGAGGCGGTCTATCCCCTGGCCCGGGAGAGCTACGAGGCGAACGAACACCGTTTTGTCATCGTCCGTTCGACGGCTGCGCGGGCGGGCATCACCGGGCTTCTGGCCTCACGGATGGTCGGCGTCTTCAAGGTTCCCTCTATCGTCGCGGCGTTCAAGGAGGACGGTACCATTGTCGGCTCGATCCGCGCGGCCAATAACTTCCGCGTCTCGGGCCTTCTGGCGGCCTGCGCCGAACTCTTTATCGATTATGGCGGACACGACGCGGCGGCGGGTTTCTCGCTGACCGCCGATCGATGGGAGCGTTTCGAGGCGATAGCCGTCGAACATCTCAAATCGGCGGAGCTCGCCGACGACCAGGAGTCGATCGCGGTGGACGCCGAATTGCCCCATGCCTACCTCAGGCCGGAGCTGCGGAGCATCTACGCCATTTTCGAGCCCTTCGGCGAGGAAAATCGCCCCCTTGTTTTCATGGCGCGCGGCGTGCCCATGGTGGACGCGCAGATCGTCGGGAAGGCGGCCAAGAATCACCTCAAGTTGACGCTGGACTTCGGCAAGTACAAATGGCCCGCCCTGCTCTGGGACGGCGCCGAGCGCCTGGAGCGCGACTTCTCGTTCCGCGCCAAGGACAGGATCGACCTCCTCTTCAAGGTGACGGTCAATCGATGGAACGGAGAGGAGAAGCCCCAGCTCGAACTCTACGACGTCCGCAGGGAGAAGGCCGACTAAAGGCGTCCGCGGCGATCAGCCGCGCGGCGCGCCGGGGCCGGCGCTCGCGGCGGACGCTTTGGCCGCGCCGCGGCTCCCGCCATTCGCCGCGCCAAGCGCTCCGCCCATGGCCGCGAGGATCGCGAGCGAGAAGGCGGGGATGAATCGCGGCGCCGGCCCGTACAGAAGGCCGCAGAGGGCGCCCGCCCCCATGCCCAGGATCGACGAGACCAGATTCACCGCCGAGTAGACTCCCGAGCGCGCGGCCTCCCCCGCGGTCAGCGCGGCGCCCGCGGCATCGCCGACGGGAAGTGCCTCGCCGCCATCGCCGCGCTCGCCCTCGCCGAAGCTGACCGCCAGCGCGGCGTCGATCGCCGACTTGAGCACGCCGAAGCCGAGGGAGGCGAGCCCGAGGGCCGCCATGGCGGGCAGGACCGCTCCCTTGCGCACGAAGATCAGGGGCAGGAAGCCCGCGGCGTTCAGGATGGCGCCGAGGAGGGCGCCGCGCGCGGGGCCGAAGCGGCGGAATATCGGCGGATTCAGGAAGAGCATGGCCAGCAGGGTTCCCCCCGCGTAGACAGCGCCGACGGCGCCCGCCATCGGCGCGCCCAAGCCCAGCGCGTCGGCGAAAAAGGGCGTGAAGTACAGGCTGTTGTTCGTCCCCACGAGGTAATAGACATAGAAGAGCGTGTTCGCCGCCGCCGCGGCCGCCGCCTTCCGGTTCCGCGCGAGATAGGAAAAGGCCGCCTCGTAGCCGGCGAGGAGGCCCCGAAGGGCCGAAGGTCGCCCCGCGGAGTCGCGCCCCGCGGCATTGTGCGCGCCGTGCCGGCCCGCCATGATGGCCGCGCCCGCCGCCGTCTCCGACGACAAGAGGTAGCGCCCGACCGCCGACACCGCTATCGCCGCCGACGAGGCGACGAGGAAGACGCGCTCCGCGCGCAGGACGCCCGCCCTCGCCACGAATCCTCCCGCGAGCGGGAGGAGGAGCCCCGCCGCTAGGTAGATGATGTTGAAGACGTTGAAAGCCGCCGTCCGCTCATCGTTGGGCGAGTCCTCGGTCATGAGGAGGTAGTAGCCGACGTTCATCACCCTCGAGGCGTTCGACAGGAGGGTGCCCGCCAGCGCGAAGCCGAAGCCCCCGCCGAGCGCGTAGAGGAGGAAGGGGAGCGCCGTGCCGGCCAGGTCGAAGACGAGGGTCGAGCGCCGCCTGCCCATGCGGTCGACCAGGGGCGCAGCGAGCGCCGAAAAGAGGATCGAGGCGCCCGAGCCCGCGGTGACGAGGAAGCCCAGCTGGGCGTCGGTGACGCCGCTCGCCTTGAAGTAGAGGCTCAAGTAAAAGAAACTCAGGGAATAGGAGAGGCTCCACAGGGGGAGGAAGGCGAGGCAGGCGAAGGCGTTGCGCCGGAACCTCCCGCGGAGGCGGCTCACCGGGCTTCGGCGGGCCGGCCGGCTCCGCCCGCGACCCGCTCGGCGAGTGCCGCGAGGTCGAGGCCATTGCCCTCGAGCACCTCGGAGAGGATGCCCTCCGGAATGCCGTGGCCCCACCCTTTCGCGGCGCGCGTCGCCGCGGCGAGCATGCCCGCCAGGGCCGCGATCGTGTCGGTGTCGCCGCCGACCGAGGCGCCCATCCGTACGCAGAGCCAGGGATCCTCGGGCGCCCAGAAGTAAATGCAGAGCGCCGCGGCGGCCACGTCGGCCGACTCGAGGCCCGTGCCGAAAACGCCGTAGAGGAAATCGAGCGCCGCTTCGGGGCCCTCGAAGCCCGCCATGATGGACTGGAAATGCGCCAGCCGCCCGCCCACCGAGGGAGCGCAGAGGGGCCAG
>JAJTBU010000106.1 GCA_021286735.1 bacterium | reverse complement strand
TCAACGCGGGATTCGGCGCCTTCTGGTTCCTCGGCAGTTGGCTCATGGGCGCTCTCTACGACAAGGCCATCGTCTGGCTGGTCGTCTTCTCGGTGGCGGCCCAGCTCGCCTCGCTGCCCTTCTTCTTCGCCTCCAAGGCCGCGTTCGGCTGGCCGGCGAGGGCCGCGGGCGGGACGGCGAAGTGAAGTCCACCGCCAAAGACCGCCCCAGGGCGTCATGGGGAAAAAAGCTGAAGCGCCGGGCCGCCAAGCTCAAGCGACAGCTCTGGGCGCTCTTCCTGGCTTTCAAGGACCCCGGGACGCCCTGGAAGGCGAAAGCTATCATTATCTTCGCGATCGCCTACGCCACGAGCCCCATCGACTTGATTCCCGATTTCATCCCGGTGCTCGGGCAGCTGGACGACCTCATAATCCTGCCCGCCCTCATCGCCCTGGCCTTGCGGCTGATCCCTCCGCAGGTAGCCGCGCGCTGCAGGCGCGAAGCCTGGAAGCACCTCGAGGCGGGCGACCGCTTCAAGACCGGCGCATCGACGGCGGCCTCCGCGGTCTTCGTGGCGATCTGGCTCGCGGTCATCGTCTGGATCGTGAGCAGGTTCGTGCGATAGGAAGGGAAAAGGGGGCGCGGCGCCGCAGGGCGGAGGCGCGCCCCCTGACGGCGCTGCGGCATCAAGCCCGGCGGACGCAGGTCCTTCAGCCCAGCGCCACGTCCAGCACCATCATGACCGCGAAGCCGAGCATCGTGCCGATGGTCGCAAGGTGGCCGTTGCCGTCGCGGTTGGCCTCGGGAAGGACCTCCTCGGCCACGACGTAGATCATGGCGCCAGCGGCGAAGGCCAGGGCGTAGGGGAGGATGGGGCGCATGACGCCCACGAGGGCCGCGCCGATCACGCCCGCGATCGGCTCGACTATGCCCGAGGCCTGGCCGTAGAAGAAGCTCTTGAACCTGCCCATGCCGTCGCGGCGCAGGGGGATGGAGACGGCCGCGCCCTCGGGGAAGTTCTGTATGCCGATGCCGAGGGCGAGAGCTATGGCGCCCGCGATATTGGCGCTCTGGATGTTGGCCCCTACCGCGCCGAAGCCCACGCCCACGGCGAGTCCCTCGGGGATGTTGTGCAGGGTGATGGCCAGCACGAGGAGGATGCTCCTGGACCAGTTCGTCTTGGGGCCCTCGGCCTCGTCGCGCCGGTATTCGATGTGGAGGTGGGGCAGGAGGCGGTCGACCAGCCGCAGAAAGATGCCCCCTCCGAGGAATCCGACGAGGGGCGGCAGCCATTTGACGAGCCCCATGGTCTCGGAAAGCTCGATCGCCGGCGCGAGCAGGGACCAGAAGCTCGCGGCGATCATCACCCCCGCCGCGAAGCCCAGCATGCCGTCGAGAACCCGCCGATCGATGTTCTTGAAGAAGAAGACCATGCCCGCGCCCAGGGCCGTCACCCCCCAGGTAAAGAGAGTCGCGAAAAGCGTCTGCTCGACGGGAGACATTGAAGAGAGCCACTGCGCCATATGGGCAGAGTATACACCGGCGCGGGGCCCGCCGGCAAACGTCCCTCGCGCGTCTTGAAAGGCCCGGCCGCCGCTGAGGAGCGTCCGAAAAGTTTTCGTTGACCACCGCGCGCGTCATACCCTACACTGAGGCCAGGAGGCGATAGTGGCCACCAGCGGCAACGCACTTTCCCGATTTGTAGCGGCGACCATATTACTGTTCTTTGTCTTCGGCGTTTTCGCCGATGGTCCGATCCCCGCCCTCGAGGGCTTCCTCCGGCTCCAGACGAGCAGGGCGCGCCTCCTAAGCGACTTCACGGCGATCGGGGGCACGGGCGCGGCCTTCCTCAACGCGGGTTTCGTCGGGCTCCTCGGGCTTCTCGTGCTGAGGCTCAACAAGATTTCGCTCTCGGGGCCCACGGCGGCCGCCATCTTCACGATGTTGGGCTTCGCCCTCTTCGGCAAGACGCTGCTGAACTGCATACCGATACTCCTGGGCGTGAGCCTCTCCGCCCTCCTCGTCGGCAAGCAGCCCCGCGAGTACGTGCTGATCGCCCTTTTCGGCACTTCACTGGGGCCCATCATCAGCTTCGTGGCCTTCGAGCTCGGCATTCCCCCCTTTCTGGCCATCCCCGCCTCCCTCATCATCGGCACCCTTGTCGGCATCGTCATCCCGCCGCTGGCAATCACGATGCTGCACCTGCACCAGGGTTATTGCCTCTACAATGTCGGCTTGACGGCGGGCTTCATCGGCCTCTTCGCCGCCTCGCTGCCGAACGCGGGCGGCATCAACATCGAGATCATGACGGACTGGGGCCAGCGCGCCGATCCCTGGCTCATCCTCGCCGTGCCTCTCCTGGGCCTGCTCGCCGTCCTGATGGGACTCGCCGCCGGGCCCGGCCGATCCTGGAAGGAGTTCCTGGCCATCCAGAAGCTCTCGGGGCGCCTCCCCGCCGATTACGGCGAGCTCGAGGGGCCCGGCGGCGCGCTTCTGAACGCGGGTCTCTTGAGCCTCGCTTACTGCGGCTTCGTCGCAGCCATCGGCGCGCCCTTCAACGGCCCCGTCATCGGCGGCCTGATGACGGTCCTCGGCTTCGGCTTCTTCGGCAAGAGCCTGCGGAACACCCTTCCGGTCTTCGCGGGGCTCATGGCCGCGGCCCTCCTCTTCGGCAAGGACCTGACCGAATCCTGGGTCGTCCTGGCCTTTCTCTTCGGCACCGCCCTCGCGCCCCTGGCGGGCGAGTTCGGCGTCCTGGTGGGCATGATCGCCGGCTTTCTCCATCTGGTGGTCGTGGAGCGCACGGGCGCCTGGCACGGCGGCATGAGCCTGTACAACAACGGTTTCGCCGGCGGACTTACGGCGACGCTGATCGTCTCGGTGATCGAGTGGTACCGCTCGAACGCCAAACGCTAGGACGCGGGGGCAAGGATCTTTATGAAACGAAGAGAATTCATCGTCCACCTGATCGGGGAGGTGTCGAGTTTCATCCTCCAGGGCGAGCCCGACAAGATGGTGATTTCCCTCCATCAGGAGCCCGACGGCATCCACCTCGCGGTGGTCGACGACCGGGTGCGGAGCGACGCCGAGATCAGGAATATCGAGCATTCCCTCAACGCCGCGCGGCGGCCCGAGCTGGCCGGCTACTACGGCGAGATGGCGGGCCACGATCTCCTCGGCGCCTCCCGGCTCAATCTGGTCGGCTGGCAGATCAAGGGGGCGGAGGTGTCGCGCACCGCCGAGGGCGGCCTCATGCTCAACCTGTGGATCGGCGGGGAGGGGTTCGAGTATGGCAAGTTCTCCCTGGACGCCGGCGCGGGGCATGGCGCGGGCGGGGGCAAGTCGGTATAGTCAGGTCATGGCAGCGAGCATTCTTTGGTACGACCTCGAGACCTTCGGCATCGATTCCCGCCACGACAGGATAGCGCAGTTCGCCTGCATCAGGACCGACGAGAACCTCGAGGAGGTCGGCGAACCCTTGCGGCTCTACTGCAAGCCTTCGCTCGACTATCTGCCCTCGCCGGCGGCCTGCATGGTGCACGGCATCACGCCGCAGACCGCCTTCGAGCTCGGCCTGGGCGAGTACGATTTCGCCCTGCGCCTCCACGATGAGTTCTCCCGCCCCGGCACGACCTCGGCGGGCTACAACACGATCAATTTCGACGACGAGTTCATCCGCAACCTTTTCTACCGCAACCTCCTGGACGTGTACTCGCGGGAGTACGCCAACGGCAACTCGCGCTGGGACATCATCAACCTGGTGCGGGCCGCCCACGATCTCAGGCCCGGGGGGATCGTCTGGCCCCAGGACGCCGACGGCACGCCCACCTTCAAGCTCGAGGTCCTGGCCAAGGCCAACGGCCTGGCCCACGAGTCCGCCCACGACGCGCTGAGCGATATCAGGGCGACGATCGCCCTGGCCAGGCTGGTGCGCGCCAAGCAGGCCAAGCTCTACGACTGGTATTTCTCGCATCGGCAGAGGGAGAGCCTCAAGCCGCTCATCAACCTGCCCGCCAGGAAGATGCTGCTGCACACTTCGGCCGAGTACACCACGGCGCGCGGCTGCACGACCCTCATCGCCCCCGTGGGAATGGACCAGGCCAATCGGAACCAGCTCGTGGCGATAGACCTTCGCTTCGACCCTTGCGAAATCGTCGCGCTCTCGGTGGAGGAGATACGGCAGCGGGTCTTCGCCAAGGCCTCCGAGCGCAGGGAGCCCCGCATCCCGCTCTCGCGGATCATGCTCAACAAGTGCCCCTTCCTGGCGCCGCCGAGCACCCTGACCGCGGCGGCCGCCGCCGCGCTCGGCCTGGACCCGAAGCTCTGCGCCGAGCGGCTCGCCTTCCTGGAAGGGACGCCCGGCCTGGTGCAGAAGCTCATCGCGGTCTTCGACGAGCCGCTGCCGCCGCCCGCCTCCGACGATCCAGACCTCTGCCTCTATTCGGGCGGCTTCATCGGGCGGCCCGACCGCGACCGGCTCGGCAAGTACCACCTGATGCTGGCGGCCAAGCGCGGCGACCCGGCCGGGCTCAAGGCGGTCAAGTCGGCGATGCTGAAGGCGAAGTTCGACGACGACAGGATCCCCCGGCTCGCCCACCGTCTCTTTGCCCGGAACTTTCCGGAAACCCTGGGCGAGGCCGAGCGTTTGAAATGGAGAGATTACTGCGCCGGCAGGATACAGCTGCCCGCCCAGGAGGGCTCGGCCGAGCTGGCCGACTACGCCCGGCTGGCCGAGGACGAATTCGCGTCGCCCGACCTTCCGGCGCCCAAGCGGGCCATCATCCACGCCCTTCTCGAGTGGAAGAAACATCTCGAGGAGGAAGTCCTCTCCTGGGGCGGCTAGGCGGTCCGCTCCGCGCGTTTTCGCGATATGGTTACATTGGGGTAATGCGCCCCAGGTGGTGCACGATGAAACGAATCTTTTTTAGCGTATTCGCGCTGGCGACGCTCCTCGCCGGCGCCCTCGCCTTCGGCCAGGGGCAGGCTCCCGGCGCGATGACGGTGCAGGTCGGCAAGGCCCAGATCTGGCAGGCGCCCTCCGTGGTCGCGCCGGTGCTGGCGAGCCTCGCCTACAAGGACAGGGTCCTCGTGCTCGGGAGCGGCGAGGGTTGGGCGAAGGTCCAGGTGCCGGGATCGACGAAGGTCGGCTACATGTTCATGTCGGCGCTCACGCAGCGGCCGCTCTCCTCCTCGGCGGCGGAGGCGGCCGTGCCGGGGATCACGGCGAGCGAGATCGCCCTGGCGGGCAAGGGATTCAACGACTCGGTGGAGGAGAGCTTCCGGAAGAGCACGCACATCGACTACGCCTTCGTCGACGCCATGGAGGCATACGCCTTTCCTCCCGACGAGGCCGCCGGCTTCTTGAGCGGCGCCTGCGGCGGCGGGCGACCCTAAGCGTTCGATGCAGCGATTCCCGGCTTTCCGCGCGCCTCATCTCTTCGCGATCCTGGCGATCCTGGCAGGGCTTTGTCTTTGCCTGTCCTCCTGCCTCACCATCGACGAGAGCATGGGGTCGCTGGCTTCGCAGGCGCTGAGCGCGGGGGTGCTGGACCAGTATCAGGCGACGATGCTCAGGGTCGCGGCGCAGGCCGCGGCCGACGCCGCGCGGCAGATCACTCCCGAGGAGGAATATTACGTCGGCCGCGCGGTCGCTGCCTCCATCTTCGCGGTCTACAAGTCCTACGATCGCCCCGAGCTCGCGGATTACCTCAACAGGCTGGGGCAAGGGCTCGCGCTTTCGTCGTCGCGGCCGGCGATCTACGCAGGCTACCATTTCGCCGTGCTCGACAGTCCCGAGGTGAACGCCTTCGCCTCGCCGGGGGGCCATATCCTGGTCACGCGGGGGCTCCTGGCCAGGGTCGGCGGCGAGGACGAGCTGGCGGCCGCCCTGGCCCACGAGATCGCCCACGTCGCCCTGGGGCACGGGCTCGCGTCCGTGCAGGGCATGCGCATCGCACAGATCGCCTCCGATTACGCGATAGAGGCGGGCAAGTCCTCGGGCGGGGAGCTCGAGGCTTTCTCCTCCGCTTTCGGCTCGGCTATCGCCGAGCTGGCGAAGATCATTCTCTTTTCGGGGTATTCGCAGAATTTCGAGCTGCAGGCCGACCAGGAAGCCCGCGCCATCCTCTACAGGTCGGGCTACGATCCGAACGCCCTGGCCAGGCTGATCGCCAAGCTGCCCGCGCGGGGTGAAGAGAGCGGCGGCGGCTTCGCCGCGACGCATCCGGCGCCGCTTTCCCGCCTTGAGGCGCTGCGGGCGGCGCCCTTTGAGCCGCCCGCCCTTGGGACGCGGGGGAAGCGGTTTTGGCCGGCGCCGCGCGCGGCTGAATCCGCCGTCGGCGCTTCGGCCTTGGCGGGCGCGGAGCGCGATCCGGTGCGCACCTTCTATGTCCGCGCCGAGCGCTTCGCCGCGATGAGGGCGCTGTTTTGAGGCGCTCGAATTGGGGACGCCCGGGGGTTGTCGGGGGCGCGGACGGAAACGGAGGCGTCGCGCCGGACAATGCCGCCAAAATGGGCAAAGAGGTCGCGCCCGGCAAAGGCAGCGCCGCGGTGAACAACGGCGCCGAAGCCGGCGGAGACGCCGGCCTCGGCGCGGGCTCGGGAGTCGGCGCGGGCATGTCCAAGGGCCTGCGTTTCGGCGCGGCGGCCGCGATCGGGCTCATCCTGGCGGGCCTGCTCTCGCTCAGCGGCGTCGCGGCGGGGCTCGACCGCATCCTCTACGATCTCGGGGCCCGCGGGAGCGCGGCGCTGGACGCGGCTTTGGCCGGGGGCTCAACCGCGGGGCGCCCGGCCGCGGCGTCGGGCGCCGCTTCCGCGGAGCGTTCCGCCGGGGATAGCAGGGTCGCCCTCATCTATGTCGATCAGTACAGCCTCGGCTGGGTCGAGAAAAATCTGGGGCTCTCCTGGCCCTGGCCGCGGGAACTCTACGGCGTGATCGCGGGCTTCTGCGCCCAGGCGAAGGCCCAGGCCTTCGACGTTCTCTTCAGCGAGGCTTCGGGGTACGGCCCTGGCGACGACGCCCGCTGCGCGGCCGCCATGGACCGCGCCGGCAACGTCGTTCTCGCCGAGGCGCGCGATTCGCGGACCGGAGAGCGCCTGGCTCCGCTGCCGACCGAGCGCGCGGCTTTCGGCCGCGTTTCGGGGCTGGTGGACGCTGACGGGATCCTTCGCCGGTATCGGCTGAGCGAGGGAGGGCGGGGCGGCGATTCGCTGGGGCTCGCGACCCTCGCCGTCGGCGGGGATCGCCCGTCGGCCCCGCCCGCCGAGACGGTGTACCTCCGCTTTTCGGGCGCTTCGCCCACCTTCCCCGCGTGGAACGCCGCCGAGATCATCGCGAGCGCCATGGCGGCGAACTCGGGCGGAAGGCCGCAGGTGGACCCG
>JAJTBU010000105.1 GCA_021286735.1 bacterium | reverse complement strand
TCGCCGCCGCACTCGGGGCATTCCTTGCGGGCCAGCTTGTCCTGGTCGATCTGGTCGGCCCGGAAGCGCTGCTTGCACTTCTTGCAGTCCACGAGGGGATCGGTGAAGTTCTCGACGTGGCCCGAGGCTTCCCATACCCGGGGGTGCATCAGTATCGCGGCGTCGAGCCCGACGATGTCGTCGTGGAGCTGGGTCATCGCCTTCCACCAGAACCGGGCGATGCGGTTCTTGAGTTCAACGCCCATGGGACCATAGTCCCAGGCTCCCGCCTGGCCGCCGTAGATTTCCGACGACTGGTAGACGAAGCCGCGGCGCTTCGCGAGGGAGACGATCTTCTCCATGGTGACGCTTGAATCCATGCTGTACTCCTGCGCGCAAGGCGATTCGCGCCCTGCGAGGGCCCTGATTTCACACCGCCGACGGATACGGCAGCGCGCCTAGCGGGGCGTGGTCGGCGCGCCGGCCCGTTGCGGCTCGCCGATGTCCCGAAGGTGGCCGCGGGCGGCGCGATGGCGGCCCGCGGCGTTGGTGGCGATTATAGGCGATTTCAGCGGCGCGCTGCTAGCGGCGCGCCGCCTTGGGCGGGCGATCGCCGCCTCGCCAAACAGGCTTGCCGGATGAAAAAAGGCCGCGCGGTTCTGTCCGCGCGGCCCTCGCCCTTATAAGGCATGCGAAGCGGCTGATTAAGGATTGGCCGTGGCCTTGTAGACTTGCTGGCCGCCCTTCATCTCGATGATGACGGCCGACTTGACCGGGTTGCGGAACTCGTCGAACTTGATCTGGCCGCCCACGCAGGCGAGGTCGGTGGCCTTGAGCGCGTCGCGGATGGCTTCGGGCTTCGTGTTGCCGGCGCGCTTGATCGAGTCGTAGAGGATGTTCGTCGCGTCGTAGGCGAGCGCTGCGAGGGCGTCGGGCGCGGCGCCGTACTTCTCGGTGTACTTCTTCACGAAGCTCTGCACCACTGCGGAAGCGTCATCCTTGGAATAGTGGTTGGTGAAGATGCCGCCTTCGACCGAGTCGCCGCCGATCTTCACGAGGTCGGAGGAATCCCAGCCGTCGACACCCACGAAGGTGCCTTTGAAGCCGAGCTCGCGGGCCTGCTTGGTGATGAGGCCGACGTCGGAGTAATAGGCGGGTATGTAGAGGCAAGCGGGCTTGGCCTGGACGATCTTGGTCAGCTGGGCCTTGAAGTCCGTCGTGCCGGAGGGATAGCCCTCGGCGGCCACGATCTTCCCGCCGAACGTCTCGAAGGACTTCGTGAAGGTTTCGGAGAGGCCCTTGGAGTAGTCGTTGCCCACATCGAAGATGATGCCGGCGTTCTTCAAGCCCATGGTCTCGGCGACATATTTGGCCATCACCTTGCCCTGGAAGGGGTCGATGAAGCAGGAGCGGAAAACGTATTCGCCGATCTGGGTCACCTTCTCGTTGGTGGCCGTGGGGGTAATGAGGGGAATTTTGGCATCGTTCGCGACCGGCGCCGCGGCGAGGGCGACGCGGGAGGTGATGCCGCCGATGATGGCGACTACCTTATCCTGCTCGATGAGCTTGCGGAAGACCGTCGCGCCCTCGGCGGGATCGGCCTTGTCGTCTTCGACGATGAGCTTTATCTGCTTGCCGTTGATGCCGCCGGCGGCGTTCCACTCGGCTGTGGCCAGTTCGACGCTGTTCTTGGTCGAAGTGCCATAGGTGGCGGCCTCACCGGAGAGCGGGTTCACGGAACCTATCTTGATCTCCTTGGAGTTCTTGCCGCCGCAGGATACCATCGCGAATGCGGCCAGAACCAGCATCGCCGATATCATCTTCGTAACGCGCGTCTTCATGCTTCCTCCTGAAACAGAAATACGTGTATCTCTCCCCATCCGCCATGCGGACGGTTATTTCGTGGATATGTGCCTGATAGCTGATATCGCCGGCTCAGGACCCCTTCTTTTCAATCTTCGCCCAGGTGTCCCTGAGCGACACGGTCCGGTTGAAGACCGGCTTGCCGGGCGCGGAATCGGGGTCCGCGCAGAAATAGCCGAGGCGCTCGAACTGGACCGGCTGGCCGACGGCGATTCCCGCGATCGCGGGTTCGCCGAAGGCCCCGCCCGCCACCTCGAGGGATTCGGACGAAATAGCGTCCAGGAATGACGAGCCGGCGGGCGCGTCCATCGGCCGCTCCGGGGCGAAGAGGTAGTCGTAGAGCCTCGCCTCGAGCGGGACGGCTTCTTGGGCCGAGACCCAGTGGATGGTGCCCTTGACCTTGCGGTTGTCGGGCGCGTCCCCTCCCCTCGTGGCCGGGTCGTAGGCGCA
Source organism: bacterium (assembly GCA_021286735.1). Classification (GTDB taxonomy): domain Bacteria; phylum Spirochaetota; class Spirochaetia; order Treponematales; family Rectinemataceae; genus JAJTBU01. Next base: position 5,158 of record JAJTBU010000105.1, on the reverse strand, counting down.
GTGCACCGCGGTCACCTCGCCCGTGGCCGGATCCTTGTCGAAGCCCGTGCAGGTGACGATGTAGCCGTAGCGGAGCCTGACCTGGTTGCCGGGGAAGAGGCGGAAATACTTGGGCGGCGGCGTCTCCTTGAAATCGTCGCGCTCGATGTAGAGCGTGCCCGTGAAGGGGATCTGCCTCGAGCCCGCCTCTGGGTCCTCGGGGTTGTTCACCGCCAGGAGGGTCTCGACCCTGCCTTCGGGCCAGTTGTCGATAATCAGCTTGAGCGGGCGGAGGACCGCCATGTAGCGCGAGGCCTTCTTGTTCAGGTCTTCCCTGACGCAGTGCTCGAGGAGCTGGATATCAACCATGGAATCGGTCTTGGCGATGCCGATGCGTCCGAGGAAATCCCTGATCGCCTCGGGCGTGTAGCCGCGGCGGCGCAGGCCGGCGATCGTCGGCATGCGCGGATCGTCCCAGCCGGAAACCTTCTTCTCGCGGACGAGCTGGATGAGGAGGCGCTTCGAAAGGACAGTGTGCGTGATGTTGAGCCGGGCGAACTCAATCTGTCTGGAGGGGAAGACGCCGCAGTTCGCGATGAACCAATCGTAGAGCGGCCTGTGGATCTCGTATTCCAGCGAGCAGAGCGAGTGCGTGACGCCTTCTATGGCGTCCGAGAGCGGATGCTGGAAGTCGTACATGGGGTAGATGCACCAGGCCGTGCCTGTCCTGTAGTGCGGCTCGCGGCGGATCCTGTACATGACGGGGTCGCGCATGAGGAGATTCGGATTGGCCATGTCGATTTTGGCGCGCAGGGTCTTGGACCCATCGGGGAACTCGCCCGCCCTCATGCGGCCGAAGAGATCCAGGTTCTCCTCCACGGAGCGATCCCGGTAGGGGCTGTTCTTTCCGGGAGGGGTGAAGGTGATGTTGTTCTTGTCGGGGACGTTCGTGCCCCGGTATTCCTTGATCTGCGCCTCGTCGAGGTCGTCGACGTAGGCCAGGCCTTTGCGTATCAGCAGCTGGGCGAGGCTGTAGAGCTTTTCGTAGTAGTCGGAGGCGAAGAAGAGACGGTCCTCCCAATCGTAGCCGAGCCAGCGGACATCGCGCTGGATGGCCTCGACGTAGGACAGGTCCTCTTTTTCCGGATTCGTGTCGTCGAAACGAAGGTTGCATTTCCCTCCGAAGGTCTGGGCTATCCCGAAGTCGACGTAGATAGCCTTGGCGTGGCCGATGTGCAGCCAGCCGTTGGGTTCCGGGGGAAATCTCGTGCGCACCTCGGCGGTCTTCCCATCCGCGAGGTCCTTGGCTACGGCGTCGCGGATAAAGTCCGCCCCGCTCTCTTCCTTCCTTGCTTCGTCCATCAAGACGCTCCTTGCCGCGCTTCAGAGGCGCGGTGGCGTTACTATGCCGCGCAACGCCGCGACGGGTCAAGATGCGAAGGTTCGAAAGAATACTTAAATCACACTTTAGGGCCTGAATTTTTACTTCAGGACATAAAGAGCTTGTTTCCGGCGAAAAGAGGGTCGCTCGTGGCGTTCAGGCCGAGCCTCCGCAGGCCAACCTCGTCGCCGGAGGAAGGCAGGTGGGTAAGGTGGAGCTCGCAGCCGGCGAGCTGGACGAGCGCCTCCATGGCGGCTTGGGCGGAGGGGTTCATCGCGGCGCTAACCGAGAGCGCCACGAGGGTCTCGTCCAGGCTCAGGGACACGGACTTGCGCTTCATGACGTCGCTCTTTAGCGAGGCGATGCTGGCGGTCACGACGGGCGGAAGGAGGTGGATGTTGGCCGGGATTCCCGCCAAGCGCTTGGCCGCGTTGAGGATGACGGCGCTCGAGGCGTGAAGGAAGGGCGAATTCTTGCCCGTCACGATCGTGCCGTCGGGCAGTTCCACGGCCGCGCCCACGCAGATGCCCTGGTTGCCCTTGCCCTGGTCGTCGGCGGCGGCGTAGGCCCCCCTGGCGGGCAGGACTACCCTTCTGTCCTCGGGCTTGAGTTCGAGCTCGTCCATGATGGCCTGGATGCGCTGGACCGCCGGCCTCTCCACGATGCCGAGGGCGTATTCGCAGCTGTGCCGGAAATAGCGCCTGATGATCTCCTGCCGGGCGGCTTCGCGCACGGCGGCGTCGTCCACGATGCCCGTGGCAATCCGGTTTACGCCCATCTCGGTCGGCGAACGGTAGCCCGAGGCGCCGCCGGAGGCCTTGTCCAGGATGCGTCGGAGGACGGGGAAGACCTCGACGTCGCGGTTGTAGTTGATGGAGGTTTCGCCGGTCGCCTCGAGGTGGAAGGGGTCGACGCAGTTGAAGTCGCCGAGATCCACGGTGGCGGCCTCGTAGGCGATGTTGATGGGGTGCTTGAGCGGCAGGTTCCAGACCGGGAAGGTCTCGAACTTGGCGTAGCTCGCCTTCCTGCCCGCGAGGAAATCCGCGTAGACCAGGGAGAGCGCCGTCGCGAGCTTGCCCGACCCGGGGCCGGGGCCCGTCACCACGACGATGGGCTTGGTCGTCGGGATATACTCGTTCGCGCCGTACCCCTCGGGGCTGACGATGCACTCGACGTCGGAGGGGTAGCCCTTCGTCGGCCTGTGCAGGTACACTTTCACGCCGCGGCGCCGCAGCAGCGACGCGAACTTGTCCACCGAGGGCTGGTCCTCGTAGCGCGTGATGACGATGCCCGCCACCGACACGCCCCACTCGCCCAGCTGGTCGAAGATCTGAAGGGCGCTTGCGTCGTAGGTGATGCCGAAATCGCCGCGCATGCGCCGCCGCTCGATATCGCCCGCGTAGATGCAGAGGATAACCTCCGCTTGGTCCTTCAGCCTGGAGAGAAGCCTCATCTTGACGTTGGGGTCGTAGCCGGGAAGCACGCGGGCCGCGTGCCAGTCCCAGAGGAGCTTGCCGCCGAACTCGAGGTAGAGTTTCTCGGCGCCGTGGGCGCGCTCCATGATGAAGGCGGCCTGCTCGGAGAGGTATTTTTCGTTGTCGAAGGCGTTCCGGTTCGTCATCTTCTTCATTTCCCGCCGCCGAGGTGGGCGATGGCCGCCTCGATCCGCGCTATCGAAGTCTCGGCGCCGAGGATGCGGATAGACTCGAAGAGGGGCGGACTCACCCGCGAGCCGGTTATCGCGACGCGGAGCGGCATGAGGAGGTCGCCGAGCTTGGCGCCGATCTCGACCGAACGCTCCTTGAAGCGGTTCTCCGCGGCTTCGATCACCGAGAAATCGGTGTTCCCCACGAGGCTGCGGTTCTCCTCGAGCATGGCGATGGCGGCGGCGAGGTCCTTTTTCTTGGGGATGAATTCCTCGGCCGCGGGAAGCTCGGGCTGGCGGTAGAGGTAGGTCATCATCGCGGGAGCCTCGGAGAGCAGCTTGAGACGCTCGCGCACGAGTGGCATAGCCGCGAGCTCGAGGGCGTCGGCCTTGGCATCGTCGGCGGCGCGTAAGCCCGCCTCGACGAGGAAGGGCTTCACGAGGGCGGCCAGCTCGGCGTCGGACTTGAGCCTGATGTACTGCCCGTTGAACCACTCCAGCTTCTGGTAGTCGAAGACGGCCGGCGCCTTGTTGAGCTTCTCGATCCTGAAGAGCTTCTCCATCTCCCCGAGGGTGAAGAGGTCGCGGCCCTCCTCGAAGGAGCAGCCGAGGTGGGCGATGTAGTTGATCAGGGCCTCAGGCAGGTAGCCGGCCTTGCGGAACTCGTTGACCGCGGTGGCGCCGTGGCGCTTGGAGAGCTTGTGCCCGTCCTGGCCGAGGACCATGGGTAGATGGCAGAGCTCCGGCATCTCCCAGCCGAAGGCGTCGTACATGATGCGATGCAGGGGCGCCGAGGGTATCCACTCCTGCGCCCGCATGACCTGGGTGATCCCCATAAGGTGGTCGTCGACCACATTGGCGAGGTGGTAGGTGGGGAAGCCGTCCGATTTCAGAAGGACGGGGTCGGGGCTGATGTCCTCGTTCTTCCACTCGATCGTGCCGAGGAGCTTGTCGTTGAAGACAGTCGTCCCCTCGAGGGGGATCTTGAGGCGGATGACGTAGCGCCTGCCATCGGCGAGGCTGCGGTCGATCTCCTCCTGGGAGAGGTTCCTGCAGTGGCGGTCGTAACCCTGGTCGCCGGTCTTCGAGGCCGCCTGGGACTCGCGAAGCTTCTCGAGCCTCTCCTCGTCGCAGAAGCAATAATAGGCCTTGTCCATGGCGACTAGCTTTTCGGCGTATTCCTTGTAGGTGGCGAAACGCTCGGACTGGATATAGGGGCCAACCGGGCCGCCCCTGTCGGGACCTTCGTCCCAATAGAAGCCGAGCCAGGCGAAAGTGTCGTAGAGGTTCTTGACGTATTCGTCCGCGTAGCGGGTGCGGTCGGTGTCTTCCAGCCTGAGGATGAAAACACCGCCGGTGGAGCGGGCGTAGAGATAGTTGATGAGGGCCGTGCGGACCCCGCCGATATGTTGGTTTCCCGTGGGGGACGGGGCGTACCTGACTCTGGTGGCCATGGCGTCTCTCCTTGTCGCAGAACGACTCGCTACTATACGCCCCGGCCTTCCGAGGGTCAAGGCTGAGGGGGATTCGGACGCCCCGAGGGCGCAGGGAAGCAAGTGCTAGGCCCGGAAACCGGCGGCCAGGCGGAGGAAGGCGTAGGAGGCGGCCAGGGGCAGGAGGCTCCCGACGGCGAGGAGGAAGAGGGCTGCTATCCGCGCGAATCGCGCTTGCAAAAGCCCGAGCGCGCGGTACATACTGTCCAGGAAAAACGCGGCCGCCGCGCTTGTGAACAGGGCCAGGGCGGCGACGCGCATGGATCCAAACAGAAAGCCGAAGGCCTCCTTGTCGAATTTCAGCAAGCCGGACATGAGGGTTACGGCGACGCAGGCGGCGGTCGCCGCCGCGGAAAGGGCTACGAGAGCGGCGGCTATCCTGCGGAGGAGGCGGGCCCGGGCGAGGTCCGCGGCCGCCGCTCCGGCGACCGCGCTGGTTTCAGCCGCTCCGGCTGCGGCGTCGTCGGCCGCCGGAGCCGCATTCTTCGCGCCGCGCGAGGCATCGATCTGCTTCATGCCTCAAATGATACTACGCCCGCGACAAATTCGGTAGGGAGGGTCAATGGAGTACTTCTTCAACTTCAACAAGCTCGGCTACCTCAAAGGGAAAAAGCCGCACGGATGCATCCTCTGCCTGATCCGCGACGGTTCGGAAGAAGT
>JAJTBU010000104.1 GCA_021286735.1 bacterium | reverse complement strand
GGCATCAGGCACTTCGAGTCGGGCGGCGGCGCCCTTTTCCAGGCCGCCATCTTCTACGCCAACGAGAACGCCTTCGGCGTGATGGACGAGTTCCGGAGAGTGGCCGGCGTCGCGGCCAACCTCCAGACTCTCTCGCGCGGCATCAACGTCGTCGGCCTGGACTCGCAGCCGAGCGAGATCGTCCGGCCCTGGGCCCAGCTGCAAAAGAGGCACGGCGTGACCACGGTGCGCAACTTCGACGCGCTGAACGACCCTGAGAACCTCATGTTCTCGGGCAAGTGCATCGTCGAGGCCGGGCTGAAGCACGAGCTGGCGATAAGCATGATGGAGATGCCTCCCGGAGCCGAGGGCGCGCACACCTCAGCCTTCTACCTCGATCTGCTGCGGAAAGTGATGGAAGCCGGCCTGCCCTTCGATTCGGTCTGCTTCAAGGACGCGTCGGGCACGAGCCATCCGCGCAAGGTCTTCGAGACGGTGGCCGGCGCCAGGAAGCTCCTCGGCAAGGACACGCGGATCGTCTTCCATACCCACGATACCGCCGGCACGGGGACGCTGGCCTACATGAGCGCCATCGAGGCCGGGGTCGACCAGATCGACCTCTCCATGGCGCCCTGCTCGGGCGGCACCTGCCAGCCCGACATCATCACGATCTGGCACGCGCTGCGCGGGACGGACTGGAGCCTGGACGTCGACATCAACGCCGTCATCGCCCGCGAGGAGCGCTTCAAGGAAGCGATGAAGGACTATCCCCTCCTGCCCGAGGCGGGACGGGTGGAGCCACTCATCCCCTTCTTCCCTCTTCCCGGCGGGGCGCTCTCGGCGAATACGCAGATGCTCCGCGACAACGGCCTCATGGATAAGTATCCGGAGATCGTCGCGGCGATGGGCGAGGCGGTGGCGAAGGGCGGCTACAGCCCCTCCGTGACGCCGGTGAGCCAGTTCTATTTCCAGCAGGCCTACAACAACGTCATGCTCGGGCCCTGGAAGGAGATCGCCGAGGGCTACGGCAGGATGGTGCTCGGCTATTTCGGAAAGCCGCCCATCGAGCCGGATCCCGAGGTCGTCAAGCTGGCGGCCAACCAGCTGGGACTCCATCCGGCGGAGGAGAGCCCGCGGCAGCGCTGCGACCGCGACGCCACCAAGAGCATCGCCGCGATCAGGAAACTCCTGGCCGCCGAACAGCTGCCCGAGACCGACGAGAATATCTTCATAGCCGCGACCTGCCGGGAGAAGGGGATCCTCTTCCTCAAGGGCCAGGCCAAGGCGAAGGTGCCCAAGAAGACTGCGGGGAGCCGCGATGGCGTGCCGGCCGCGGCGCCGCCCAACGCCATGACCGTGACCATCAACAACCGCTCCTACGGCATCGAGTTCAACTCGCCTTCGACGGTCAGCGTCAACGGCGCCGTGTACTCGGTGGCCGTCAAGGATGGGCTCGACTACGAGGCGATCGCCAAGACGGCGGGCCTGCCGAAGGAGGAGGAGAGCGCTGGCGTCTCGGAGACGAAGGCCATCGATTCGCCGCTCGCGGGCTACATCGTCAAGCTGAACAAGAAGCAGGGCGACAAGGTGGCCGTCGGCGAGACGATCCTCATCGTGGAGACGATGGGCATGCAGGTTCCCGTCAACGCGAACATCTCCGGCGTCATCGTCGAAATGCTGGTGGGCAAGGGCGAGGCGCTCGAGCTCGGCCAGGGCGTCGCCAGGGTGAGCACGATATCCCACGCCTCCAAGAAGACGGTCTCCCACGCCAGGGACGGCGCGATCAAGGTGGTGGGCGGCAGGATGGCGCTCATCTCGCCCGCCGCCGGCATCGTGCTCCGCATCTACAAGGTGCCCGGGGAGGCGGTGCGCGTCGGCGAGTCCTTCCTCGTTCTCGAGGCGCTCAAGATGGAGACCCCGATCAGCGCGATCAGGGACGGCATCGTCGACAGGATACTCGTCAAGCTGGGCGATCAGGTCAAGGAAGGCCAGGCGCTGGCCTATCTGGCGGAAGGCGGTGAAGCATGAGCGGCGTTGAAATATCGGTTGTGACCTACCTGTTGTCTGCGGTAATATCCTTCATCGTCGCCGGGATCATCCTGCTCGTCAGGAACCTGCTCTCTGGCGGGAAGAAGGGAAGCGCCCAGCAGTAACTCGAGGCTTCCCTGGGGAGACGTCGGCATGGACGTGGTGAAGTTCGGGGGAGCAACGTTCGGGAGCGCGGCATCGATCGAGGCGCTCGTGGGGATCCTTCGTCACAGTAGTGACGTTCGTCACAGTAGTGACGATCGCCGCGAGACGGGCGGGCTCGTCGTAATCTCGGCCTTCGGCGGGATGACCGACGGTTTGATCGAGGCGGCCAGGCGCGCTGAAAAGCGCGAAGCCAGCGCGCCCGCCATCGAGGCGATGGCCGAGGCTCACCGGGCCGTGGCCCGCCGTTTCGTCGACGGGCCGGCGCTCGTCCGGGCGCTGGACGACATCGAGACGCGCTTCGGGGAGCTGCGCGAGCTTCTGCACGGCATCGAGCTGCTGCGCGACCTGACTCCGCGCGTCCTCGACCTGGTGATGAGCTTCGGCGAGCGGATCGCGGCGCCCCTGGTCGCGGCCGTCCTCAAGGCCGCCGGTCTGCCGGCGACCTATGTCGACGCGCGGGAGATCATCCTGACCGACGGCGGATTCGGGCAGGCCCGGCCGCTGGAGCCCGAGACGAGGCGCCGCTCGCTCGGCCTCGCGGACGCCACTGCTGCCGCGGGCGGCTTCATCGTTCTGCCCGGCTTTATCGGCGCCACCGCCGAGGGCTACACGACCCCCCTCGCGCGGGGAGGCTCCGACCTCACCGCCAGCCTCCCCGCCTCCTATCTGGGCGCCGCCCGCCTGACCATCTGGTCGGACGTAAACGGGATGAGCACCGCCGACCCCGCGCTCGTCCCCGACGCCTTCACGATCCCCGAGATCACCTACAACGAAGCGCTCGAAATGACCCACTTCGGGGCGAAAGCCCTCAATCCCGCGGCCTTCCTGCCGGCCATGGCCTCTGGCATCCCCATCCGCCTGCGCTGCTGGAAGGATCCGGCGGCGGCCGGAACCCTCGTCGCCTCGCGCGTCGCGCCGAGCGGCTTTCCCGTGCGCGGCATCGCCTCCATCCCCGCGGTGAGCCTCATCAGCATCCACGGCATCGGGATGCCCGGAGTGACGGGCATCGCGGCCAGGATGTTCGGCGCGCTGGCGCGGCGTCGCCTCAATGTGATCCTGATAACGCAGGCGTCGAGCGAACTCTCCATCTGCTGCGCCGTCAGCCCCGGCGACGCCGAGGCGGGCCTGGCCGCGCTGCGCACGGAATTCGCCCACGAGCGGGCGGCGGGCAACATCGACGAGCCTTCCGTGGACGCGGGCCTCTGCGTCATCGCCGTGGTCGGCGAGCAGATGAAGCTCCGCGCGGGCATCTCGGGGCGGGTCTTCACCGCCCTCGGCAGGAACGGGATCAACGTCGTCGCGACGGCGCAGGGTTCGTCCGAGTTGAACATTTCCATCGTCACGCGGGAAAAGGACAGGGCCAAGGCGCTCAACGTGGTGCACGACGCCTTCTTCCTCGCGGGCATCCGCACCGTGAACCTCTTCATGGTCGGCGCCGGCCTGATCGGCGGAACCCTGCTGGCCCAGATCGACGCCCAGAAGGAGCGCCTCCTCGCGGAACGTTCCATCCGCATAAATCTGGTCGGCCTCGCCAACTCCAAGAAAATGCTGATCGATCCGAACGGCATCGACCCCAAAGCCTGGAAGGAGCGTCTGGCCGCCGAGGGCGCGCCGGCCGACTTCCCGCGCTATCTGGAGCGCGTCGAGGCGCTGAACCTGCCCTCGGCCTGCTTCTGCGACTGCACCGCCAGCGAGGAGCCGCCCGAACACTACCTTAGCCTGCTCGAATCCTCGATCGCGGTGGTCACGCCGAACAAGCGCGCGAACGCGGGACCCATCGGGCGGTATCAGGCGATCAAGCAGGCGGCGCGCGACCGGGACGTCGTGTACGGCTACGAGACCACCGTTGGCGCGGGCCTGCCCGTCATCGGCACACTGCGCGACCTCGTCGCCTGCGGCGACACGATCACGAGGATAGAGGCGGTGCTCTCCGGCACGGTCAGCTTCATCTTCAACGGCCTGGGCAAGGGTTCCTCCTTCTCCGAACTCGTCCTCGAGGCGAAAAGGCGCGGTTACACCGAGCCCGATCCCCGCGACGACCTCGGCGCCGTGGATATCGCCCGCAAAACACTGATCCTCATCAGGGAGGCCGGCCTCGGGATCGACTACGCCGATATCGCCATCCAGCCCATCCTTCCCGAGCGCCTCGTCAAGGCGCCGAGCGTTGAGGAGTTCCTCGCCCTCCTGCCCGAGGCCGACTCCGCGATCGGCGCCATGGCCGAGGCGGCGGCCACGCGCGGCAAGGTTCTGCGCTACGTGGCCACCATCGAGCCGGGCTCGGCCGCGCTCGCGCTCAGGGAATACGGCCCCGAGAGCCCCTTCTACAACCTGGACGGCACGGACAATATCGTCATGTTCACCACGGCCCGCTATTCGACCAACCCTCTCGTGGTGCGGGGACCGGGCGCGGGCGCGGCTGTCACTGCCGGCGGCGTCTTCGCCGACATTCTCAAGACGGCGCAATCCTACCTCTAGGCGGCCGGGGCCGTCAAAGAAGCCCCCGCTTCTTTGACGGCCCCTCGCTTTGCCGCGCGGCTCCCCCGACGCCGCCTCGTTTCATAGCCGATCGCCTCGCCGCCCCCTTCTGCAACGATTTTGCAACGCTCGAGGAGAATACTGCCCCCGTGGCGCGGGCAGGGTTCGAGAGCCGGCCAGGACGATGGCCGACGCCGGGGCGTCGGCCGCCCGGCTCTCCGCGCCTCCGCTGGCCGATTGGCGGCACGCGGACCAAGGCACAAGGAGGCTCGCATGAAGCGAGGTTGGTTGATCGCGATTTTCGTGGTCGCAATGTCGGGCGTTGCTTTCGGCTATCCGGGGCTCGGGAAACTTTCCATGGATCAGACCGCCATCGCGCGCATTTTCGAGGCCTATGTCGAGGCGCAGAATGCGCAGGATCTTGAATCGTGGATAAAGCTCTGGGACCATGATGGGGTGAAGCTGGCGCCGGGTGTTCCAACGATCTACGGAAGGCCTGCGATCTACGAGCGGGCTATGGCGAGTTTCGCATCCACCCTAAGCAGGAAGATGACAATAGAATTGCACGAGGTCGTCGTCATGGGTGACTACGCCTTCGCCGATGGAACCTACACGGTGACTTCGATCGCCAAAGCCACCGGCGCCCCGGGTTCCACCGACGCCAAATTCATGACGATTCTGAAAAAGCAATCCGATGGAACCTGGCTTATCTACCGGGACACCACGAGCTCCAACAAATAGCGCGGGCGGAAACCCCGCGCGGGAGGCAGAGCATGAAAAAGACAATGATCATAGCCATCGCGCTCATCATCGCGGTCGGCGGACTCGCGGCCGCCCAGGGCGCCGTCAGCGACATGAACCCCGACGCGAAGGCGATGTCCGACGTCCTCGTCAGATACGCCAAGTACGTAGAAGCGGGCGACGCCGAGTCCTGGATATCCCTCTGGGACATCGACGGCGTCCAGCTCGCCCCGGGCGCGCCCATGAGCGTCGGAAAGGCGGCGATCTGGAAAAACAACAAGGACGGCTTCGGCGGCGGCGAGATGAAGTTCAACATCGTGCAGCAGGAGATTGTCGTGTCCGGCTGGTACGGCTACATCCGCGGCGTCTATGATTACATATTCACGCCGAAGGGCGGCGCGGCCATGGCCTTCAATGGCAAGTACCTCACCGTCTTCAAGAAGCAGTTCGACGGCACCTGGCTCATCTACCGCGACACCTTCAATTCGGACAAGCCCTGAGCGGCAGTCCTCCGATTCCGGCGTCTTCTTTCAATAAAAGAAGGGGCCGCCCCAAGCGGGCGGCCCCTCGTCGTCATTTCGGATCGAGCTCACTTTCCCGCGGCGCGGATCGTGCAGGGCAGAGCTATCTTCAGCACGCCGAGCAGGCGCTCGAAGGTCGCGGTTCCCCCCGAGGTGTAGACGCTCAGCGAGCCCCCGCCGACTACGGCGCCCCGTCCGAGCGCGAAGCCGCGGCTCTCGAGCTTCTCCAGGATCGCCTTGGCCTGCAGCGCCGCCGGATCGATGAAATGGACATCTGGAGCCCATTTCCTGAACACGTCGATCGCGATGGGGTAGTGCGTGCAGCCCAAGATGATGTCCTTCACGGGATAGTCCCGCGAAAGCGCGGCGAGGAGGGACGAAATCTCGGCGTCGACCGCCGCTTCGTCGTACCTTTCCGCCTCCATGAGCGCGGCGAGATGCTTGCTGCCCACCGCATGCACCGTTATTGAATCGTTCCGCGCGCGGATGAGTTTTTGGTAATGACCCGTGCGCACCGTGAACTCCGTCGCGAGCAGGCCGACATGCCGCATCGTCGATGCCGCGACATAGTTCGCGGCCGGCTCGATGATGCTGATCAGGGGAAATTCGTACTTGGGCTGGAGCTTGTCGATCAAGGTCGAAATCGTGTTGCAGGCGATCCCGACGAGGGCGACGCCCTTCTCCCTCATGAAATCGAGCATCGCGCAGGTGAGATCGATGATTTCCGCCTCGGCCCTGTTGCCGTAGGGAACGTTCGCGCTGTCGCCGAAATAGATCACTTCGGCGGAAGGAAGGAGCCTCGCCAGCGCCGCGACCACGGTCATGCCCCCGACGCCCGAGTCGATGACGCCGATTTTTGCCGATTCTACGCTCATAAAAACTCCTGTCGCGCACCGTGGCGCGCCGCCGCCGCTTAGGTCCATTCGGACGCTCCGGCGGGCGCCAGGCGCAAAAAGAAGCCCTGCGGCTCGCGTCGCAGGGCTTCAAGTCCTATCCGGCGGGCGGACCGCGGCTGCGGTCGCCCGCCGGAGTTTGCCGCGCTTCCTTACGCCGCGGTCATCGTCGGGGTCGACGACTTGCTCTTTTTCGACTTGATCACCTGCACCACGACGATCACGGCGAGCAGGGCGCCGCCGGCGAAATCGTCCCAAAGCGCGGGGGTAACCATGCCGAGCCCGCCGACGAAAGCGCCGACGCGCTCATACCATTTCATGTTGGTGAGCATGTAGCCCTCGACGCCCGCGCCGACGCCGATGATGCCGATGATGGCTGTGATGATCATCCAAACCATCCTGAGCGGATCTTCGGTCACGCCGAAGAGCAGCATCTGGGGATCGAACACGAAGATGAAGGGGATGATGAAGGCGGCGATGCCGAGCTTGGTCGCCTGCACGCCGACCTTCATCGGGTCGCACTTGGCGATCGCGGCTCCCGCGAAGGCCGCCAGGGCGACCGGCGGCGTGATGTCCGCGATGACGCCGAAGTAGAAGGCGAACATGTTGGCCGCGAGGATTACGGCGGCGGAATCGGGCGGGAAGGGGTA
>JAJTBU010000103.1 GCA_021286735.1 bacterium | reverse complement strand
CTGGCCGCCGCCCAGGCCGCGTGGACCGGCAGGGCTTCGAATCCGGGAACCATCTCGGCGGCGGCGGCCCTCAGGAAGGCGATCTCCTCGTCGGTGGGCAGAATGCCCTCGGGCGAATCCGTCCGCCGCTGCGTGGAGCCGATGATCGAGAGCCCGCGCTGCGGCACCAGGATGTCGCCGTCGGCGGGCGGCCTCAGCCGGCTGACCACGCGGTCGACCAGCCTGCCCTTGACCGCGACCATGGCGCCTGGAGCCGGCACGATGGGAACGTCGATGCCCGCGAGCGCGCCGATGCCGCCCGCCCAGGCTCCCGCTGCGTTCACCGCGTAGTCGCAGGGCACGAACATCTCCGCGCGCGACGGCGAGGAGAGATCGATCGCGCGCACGCCGCGCAGCGCGCCGCCTGAATAATCGAAGCCGACGACCTCGCGCCAGGGCAGGATTTCCGCGCCCAGCAGGGCCGCCGCGGAGGCGAACATCATGGCGAGCCTGAAGGCGTCGAAGCTGCCGTCCGGCACGCTGACGGCGGCCACGACCGCCGGCGAAAGCCGCGGCTCCAGCCGCGCGAGCGACTCGGGATCGACGGGCGCCGCCGGAATCCCCGCCTCGACGCAGCGCTCGATGAAGGTTTCGCGGAGGGCCGCCTCCTCGTCGGTGAGCGCCACGAAGAGACCGCCGTTGTACTCGACGCAGCCGCGGGCGATCCTGGCCAGGGTCAGGCTCTCGGCGTAGCATTCGCGGGCGATGTTCCGGTCGGCCCAGGCGTAGCGCGCCCCGCAGTGCAGCTGGCCGTGGTGCCTGCCCGTCGTCCCGGAGGTGAGTTCCCCTTTCTCAAGGAGGGTCACCGCGAAGCCCCGCTGGGCGAGATCGTAGGCGAGGGCGAGGCCGGTGCCTCCTCCTCCTATCACGCAGACCCTGGCCCCGTTGGGCTTCACCGCGCAGGATGCCTGCGTCAGCGGCTCGGCCTCGGTCCCGCGGAAGGAGAACTTGGCTTCCATCGTCAATCCTTGGCGTTGAAGCGCTTGACCTTCTTGGTCGTCGTCATCTCGAGCGGCTCCTTGAGCACCACCACGCGGGTGATCTTCTGGTAAGGGAGGAGCTTCTTGTTCACCTCCTCGACCACCTCGCCCATGTGCGCCTCGGCGGCGGCGAAGGCCGCGTCGGGATCGGCGGCGAGCTTCTTGAGCCAATCCTGGTCGGGGTATATCTGCGCCTCGATCATCTCGGACGCCGCGGAGCCCCTCTCGTAATAGCCCTTGACGAGGATCTGGTCGATCTCGAGGTAGAGCTGGAAGCGGTTCTCGAGCTCCTCGGGGTAGACATTCTTGCCGCCCGCCGTGACGATCATGTTCTTGGCCCTGCCCGTGAGGTAGACATAGTCTTCCTCGTCGACATAGCCCAAGTCGCCGGTCTTGAACCATCCGTCCGCGGTGAAGACCTCGGCGGTCTCCTCGGGCATCTTGTAGTAGCCCTTCATGACCATCGGCCCCTTGATGGCGATCTCGCCGATGCCGTCCTCGTTCGGGTTCATGATCTTGAACTGCGCCTGCGGGACGATCTTGCCGACCGAAGTCTCCTTGTAGTGCTCGATGGGGTTGAGCGTGACGATGGGCGAGGTTTCGGTCAGGCCGTAGCCCTGCACGAAATCGATGCCCAGCTCGTTGTATTTCCTGAAGACCGAGGGCGCCAGCGGTCCGCCGCCCGAGATGCAGATGCGGATGGAGGCCAGGCTCGCCTTGTCCAGGACCGAGTGGAAGATGCTCTTGCCCGGGTTCACCTTGAATATCTTCTTGACGGCCCCGGAAGCGCCCATCATGAGCGCGATAACGCCGTAGGCGAAGAGCCCCTTGTCCCTGATCCCCTTGAGGATGCCGTTCAGCAGCTTGTTGAAGAGGAGGGGGACGCCGAGGAACATCGTGACATGGGCTTCCTTCAGGTCCTTGAGAATCTGCTTGACCACCATGCGCTTGCCGAACACCGTCTCGGCGCCGACCGAGAAGGACTCGATGAACACGGCGAGCATCGTGTAGGAGTGGTGGATGGGCAGGAGGGCGTAGAACACGTCGGTGTGGTAGATGTGCAGGTTGGCCTGGGCCAGGAGGCAGTCCGAGACGAGGTTCCTGTGGGTCAGCATGACGCCCTTGGGAATCCCCGTCGTTCCCGACGTGAAGAGGATGGCGGCCAGGTCGTTCTCGGCGGCGCGGCGCGCTTCGGGGATGGGGCCGGCGGGCGGCTCGAGGTCGTAGATGTAGGAGGCGCCGCCCTCGTAGAGTGACAGCGCCGTGGCGACCTTCGGGCAGGCCGCGGGGAGCTCGGCCGCCTTCTCCTCGTCGACGAAGAGGATGGTGGCGTCGCAGGCCTGGACGAGGTTCGCCGCCTCGGCCTGGCTGAGCTGGTAGTCGATGGGGACTACGATGGCGCCGGCCTCCAGGATAGAGAGGTAGGCGATCGCCCACTCGGGGGAGTTCTTGCCGGTGAGCGCGATCTTCGTGTCCTTCTCGAGACCGAGGGATCTGAGGTAGGCGGCGACCTTCTTGATCCTCGCATGCGCTTCGGCATAGGTGAGGCTCACGCGCTCCGGCGAGTAGACCGTGAAACAGGGTCGGTCGGGATAGCGGTCGACCGATATCCCGAAGAGCTCGGGGAGGGTGGGCCACTCGCCCGAGAAACGCGCGCCGCGATATGTATCGAGAAATGCCCAGGGTTTTTCGTCGTTCATTGTGTACCACCTTGCGGCGCCCGCGGCGCCGCCGCCGCTAGCCCTTTCGGCTTTGACGGTTCCGTCGAATTTGTCTCGCATTATGATGCAAAACGGCCGCCATGAAAAGAAGGGCCGGGCCCGCCGCGCGAGCTTCGGCGCCCCGCCCAGAGCGCCCGTCCTTCGCGCGCGAAGCCGTTTCTCCCCTTCCATCGACAAGTGTTTTTCGCTATGCTTCCCTAATCATTCTTACTTCTTTGTCGGCGCGGAGGGATGCATGAAGGCGATCGAACTGGCGAAGGCCTACGATCCTGCGAGTTTCGAGGACGATATCTACTCGATGTGGAAGGACGAAGGGCACTTCCTGCCCAACGGCGACCGGAGCCGCAAGCCTTTCACGATCGTGATCCCTCCCCCTAACGTAACAGGAGTGCTCCACCTCGGCCACGCCCTGGACAACAGCCTGCAGGATGTTCAGATCCGCTACCGCCGCATGACCGGCCGCCCGACCCTCTGGGTCCCCGGCACGGACCACGCCGGAATCGCCACGCAGAACGTCGTGGAGAAGAAGCTCCGGAAGGAAGGCAGGGATCGCCGCGCCATGGGCCGCGAAGCCTTCGTCGAGGAGACCTGGAAGGTCGCCAGGGAGCACAGAGCCTTCATCGACAACCAGCTGGCCAAGATCGGCTCCAGCGTGGACTGGTCGCGCGAACGCTTCACCCTGGACGAGGGCCTCTCCAAGGCGGTGCGCGAAGTCTTCGTCACCCTTTACGAGCGCGGGCTCCTCTACAAGGGCGAGTACCTCGTCAACTGGTGCACCTCCTGCGGCACCGCCCTCTCCGACGACGAAGTCGAGCACGAGGACGAGGCCGGCTCGATGTGGCACATCTGGTACGAGCTGGCCGACGGCCCCTGCCCCGAGTGCCCCTCCGGCAGGATCGAGATCGCGACGACGCGCCCCGAGACCCTCCTGGGCGATACCGCCGTGGCCACCCACCCCGAGGACGAGCGCTACGCCGGCCTGATCGGCAAACTGATCGCGCTGCCGCTGACCGGCCGAACGATCCCCCTCATCGCCGACGCCTACGTCGACAAGGCTTTCGGCACGGGCCTGGTCAAGATCACGCCCGCCCACGACCCCAACGATTTCGAGGTGGGCAACCGCCACGGCCTCGAGCGCATCAACATCCTCAATCCCGACGGCACCCTCTCCGCGAAGGCGCCGGAAAAATACCGCGGGCTCAAGGTCCTCGAAGCCAGGAAGCTGGTGCTCGCCGACCTGGAAGCCCTCGGCCTCCTCAAGTCCGAGGAGAAGATTACCCACGCGGTGGGCCACTGCTACCGCTGCCACAGCTCCATCGAGCCCTACCTCTCCAAGCAGTGGTTCGTCAAGATGAAGCCCCTCGCCGAAAAGGCGCTGGCCGCATGGCAGGGCGGCGACGTAACCTTCTTCCCCCGCAAGTGGGAGAACACCTACAAGCACTGGCTGGAGAACATCCGCGACTGGTGCATCTCGCGCCAGCTCTGGTGGGGGCACCGCATCCCCGCCTTCTACTGCCGGCACTGCGGCCTGATGATGGTCGAGCGCGAGGATCCCCTCGTCTGCCCGAAGTGCGGCTCCAGCGACATCCACCAGGACGAGGACGTGCTCGACACCTGGTTCTCGAGCTGGCTCTGGCCCTTCAGCACCCTGGGCTGGCCCAAGGATACCGCCGACCTGCGCCGATTCTATCCGACCAGCGCCCTCGTCACCGGCTACGACATCATCTTCTTCTGGGTGGCGCGCATGATCATGGCGGGCATGGAGTTCACGGAGAAGGCGCCCTTCAGCGAGGTCTTCATCCACGGCCTGATCCGCGACAAGCAGGGCCGCAAGATGTCCAAGAGCCTCGGCAACGGCATCGATCCCCTGGAGATCGTGAAGGAATACGGCGCCGACGCGCTCAAGTTCACGCTCGCCTACAACTGCGCGGCCGGCCAGGACATCCTGATCGACCACGACAGCTTCAAGATGGGCTCCAAGTTCGCCAACAAGGTCTGGAACGCCTCGCGCTTCCTCCTCATGAACCTGGAGGGCCGCGAACTCCTGGACCCCGCCGCGATCGAATACACCGACATCGACAAGTGGATACTCCACCGCCTGGACGAGGCCGCCTCGCAGACCGCCCAGGCCCTCGAGTCCTGGCGCTTCAACGACGCCGCCCAGACCGCCTACTCCTATTTCTGGAACGACTTCTGCGACTGGTACATCGAGGCCACGAAGCTCTCCACCAGGTCCGGCGACGATGCCGAGAAGGACAGGGTCACCACCGTCCTCCTCACCGTCCTCGAGGAGTCCCTGCGCCTCCTCCATCCCTTCCTCCCCTTCGTCACCGAGGAAATCTACGGCATGCTGCCCAATGCAAAAGGCAGGCTCATCGTCCAGCCCTGGCCGAGACACGACGAGGCGAGGGTCAGCCCCGGGCTCGCCGCGCGCTTCGACAGCCTGCAGAGCCTCGTGATCATGGCGCGCACCCTCAGGTCCGAGTTCCAGATCCCGCCCGAGGCGAAGATGCCCCTGACGGTGAAGTTCGAGGAGGGCTTCGACGGCGCCGAGTTCTTCAAGCGGAACGCGGCCCTGGTCGGACTCCTCGTCAACGGTCCCGAGCCGCGCTTCGCCGCCCCCGGCACGCCCAAGCAGGCCGGCGCGGTGGCCCTGGTCGGCAGGGGCTTCGAACTCTTCGTCGACGTCGCCGAGCTCGTGGACAAGGCCAAGCTCGTCGCCAAGCTCGAGAAGGACATCCAGAAGGAGACCGCCTTCGTCGCCAAGGTCGCGGCGAAGCTGGCCAACGAGGCCTTCGTGGGTTCGGCGCCGGCCGAGATCGTCGCCCAGGAGCGCCAGAAGGGCGCCGACGCCGAGTCTAAGGTCGCCAAGCTCACGCGCTACGTCGAGGAGCTCTCGTGAATTCCGACGGGAGGTCGGGGATTCCGCTCGGCTCGGGTGAGTACCCCGGCGCGAGATCCTCAGGCCTCCCCCGGCGCACCGAGAGCGTCCCCATGGACGAGGGCGCGATGCTCAGGCTCAAGCACATGCACCTCGCCCCCTACATCCAGCTCGCCACGAGCCTGATCGGCAAGCCCAGGCGGAGCGGGGGCAACATGTTCCGCCACCAGCTGGCCACGATGGCCATCCTGATGGATTACGGCTACATCGATTCGGTACTCCTCAAGGCCTCCGTCATCCACGACCTCGTCGAGGACGTGCCCGACGTGGACCGCGACGCCCTCCTCGCCATCGACAATGAGTCGGCCGACGTCTACACCCTCGTGCTCGAGGTGACGCGCCGCCCCATCGAGACCAAGATCGACTGCCTGGCGCGCATCCGCGACATCGGATCGATGCGGGCGAAGGTGCTCAAGTCGGCCGACCGGATCTCCAACATGATCAGCCTGGGCTACGTAACGGATATCAGCTTCATCCGCCGCTATACCGACGAGACGGAGAACTACGTCTTCCCGATCGCCCGCCTGGCGGACGCTCGCATGCTCGAGGAACTCGAGCAGCTCGTGGCGACGCGCCGCGAGTACCTGGCGCGCCGCTTCGAGATCTAGGCGGAGAGCGCTTCCATCAAGGAGAGAACCATGGAAAGGCAATGGACATCGAAGGAGATCGCCGCGACGATCGATCATACGCTGCTCAAGGCTACCGCCACGGAAACGCAGATACGGACCCTGTGCGCCGAGGCGCGGACCCATCGCTTCGCCTCCGTCTGCGTCAACCCCGGCTGGGTTCCGCTCTGCGCCGCCGAGCTGGCCGGCTCGGGCGTCCCCGTCTGCACGGTCGTGGGCTTCCCCCTCGGCGCCAACGCCAGCGAGATCAAGGCGGCCGAGGCCCGCCTCGCGATCGCCCAGGGCGCGCGCGAGATCGACATGGTCATCAATATCGGCAGGGCCAAGGCCGGGGAATGGGCCGGCGTCGAGGAGGACATCCGCGCCGTCGTGCAGGCTTCCAAGCCCGCCCTGGTCAAGGTGATCATAGAGACCTGTTACCTGAACGCCGAGGAGAAGGCCAAGGCCTGCCTGGCCGCCAAGGCCGCGGGCGCGGACTACGTCAAGACCAGCACCGGCTTCGGCACGGGCGGCGCCACGGTCGAGGACGTGGCCCTGATGCGCGCGACTGTCGGCGAGCGCATGAAGGTGAAGGCTTCGGGCGGCGTCAGGACGCGAGCCGAGGCGATCGCCATGCTCAACGCGGGAGCCTCCAGGATCGGCGCCTCGGCCGGCGTCTCCATCGTCGCCGAGGGCGAGGAATAAGACGCGGCAAGGCTCGTTATAAGCCCGAAAAATCATTGACAACGGTTTAGCCGGGCTTTCCTATTGGTGATGGACGTCGGCCCTCGCGGCTGGCGCTTGTGTCATAAAGTTACAAATGGGAGGATCTTTCATGAAGAAAACTTTGTTCCTGCTTCTCAGCGCCGCCCTCGTAGCGGCTCCCGCCTTCGCGCAGTTCAAGGTCGGCCTCGTCACGGACGTCGGCGGCATCGACGATAAATCCTTCAACCAGGGCACCTGGGAAGGCATCGTCCGCTACGCGACGGACAACAAGCTCCCCAAGGCCAACTACAAGTACCTGCAGTCGGCGGCCGGCGCGGACTATGTGCCGAACCTGACGACCTTCGCCGATGAGAAGCTCAGCCTCATCATCGCCCCCGGATTCCTGTTCAACGACGCGATGCTCGAAGTCGCCACCAAGAACCCGACCCAGAAGTTCATGATCATCG
>JAJTBU010000102.1 GCA_021286735.1 bacterium | reverse complement strand
CCACTCGGGCGACTCCCACTACTCGAATTACTACGCCAAGCACGGCAACGACCACAGGATCGACGTCGCCCTGGGCTCCTTCGGCGAGAATCCCCGCGGCGTTACGGACAAGATGACCTCGGTGGACATCCTCCGCATGGCCGAATGCCTCAACGCCAAGGTCGTGATCCCCTTCCACTACGACATCTGGACCAATTTCCAGGCCGACCCGAAAGAGGTCCTCGCGCTGTGGAAGTACAAGAAGGACAGGCTGGGATACGCCTTTAAGCCCTTCGTGTGGCAGGTGGGCGGCAAGTTCACTTATCCGGCGGACAAGGACAGGCTCGAGTACAACTACCCGCGCGGGTTCGAGGACGCCTTCTCGGGCGAGCCGGACCTGCCCTATCCCTCCTTCCTGTAAATGGAGGCGCCATGACCATCGAGAAGAAATTCCTCTGCGAACTGCCGCGCTGCTACGCGGTGACCCACCTCGAGATCGCGGGGGAGTCCACGGTGCTCGTCGCCACGGAGGGCGAGGGGGCGGCCTACGCGTTCACGGGGCCGGACTACGCGGACAAGCGCGTCCTGTGGGAGGGGCCGGGCGGCACGATGTCCATGGTGCCCATCCCCGGCAGGGGGGGCGAGTTCCTCGCGATCCAGAAATTCTTCAAGCTCTACCAGTGGGACGAGGCCATCCTCGTCTGGGTGAAGCCCCGGGCCGACGGGAGTTTCGCGGTGCGCGAGATCCTCCATTTGCCCTACATACACCGATTCGACCTGTTTTTGAAGGGCAGCCGCGTCCATTTCCTGGGCTGCACGTTGGCCGAGAGCAAGGAAACCCGCGACGACTGGTCCAAGGCGGGCAAGATCTACGTGGGCGAGCTGGCCGACGACTGGGACGAGCCCTTCGAGGTGCGCGTCCTCGTGGATGGGCTCTACCGCAACCACGGCTACAGCCGCTCGGTCTGGAAGGGCCGGGAGGCGGGGCTCGTCACGGCCGATCAGGGGGCCTTCGCCCTGACGCCGCCGGAGGGCTCGGGACTGGACTGGACGGTCGAGCGGTTCATGGACTGGCCGATCAGCGACATCGCCGCCTGCGACATCGACGGCGACGGCGAGCTGGAGTACGCGACGATCGAGCCCTGGCACGGCGAGCATTTCCGCGTGTACAAGCGGTCGGCGGGCGATGGGGGCGCGGCCGCGGTGGCTGGCGCGAGCGGCGGTTGGCGCCGGATCTACGCCCACCCGGAAGTGGCCGAATTCTACCATGTCGTGGCCGAGGCGAGGCTCGGTGGCGAGCCCGTCTTCGTCGGCGGATGCCGGCGCGGCAGCCAGCACCTGTTCTATGTCCGCGCGGCGTCGAAAAGCCCTCTCGCCCTCGAGGCGGTGACCATCGAGGACGGCGTCGGCCCGAGCAACGTCGCGATTTTCAGCGAGGCCGGCCGCGACGTGATCGTCTCCGCCAACCGGGAAAAGGGCGAGGCCGCCCTGTATTTCATCCGCCCCTGAGTCGATCCCGAGGGCGGCTGCCGTGAGCGGCCCTCGGGGACCGGAAGGAGTCCCCCATGCTTGAGCTTTTGAAGGAAAAAGTGCTCGAGGCAAACCTGGAGCTTCCGAGGCGCGGGCTCGTCGCCTTCACCTGGGGCAACGTCTCGGGGATCGACCGGGAGAGCGGGCTCGTCGTGATCAAGCCCTCAGGCGTCGAATACGACCGCATGAAGCCCGAGGACATGGTGGTGATCGACATGGAGGGCGTGAAGGTCGAAGACGGCCTGAACCCCTCTTCGGACGCGCCAACCCACATCGAGCTGTACAAGGCCTTCCCCGGCCTGGGCGGCATCGTGCACACCCACAGCCGCTGGGCCACGATCTTCGCCCAGGCCGGGCGGCCCATTCCCGCCTACGGTACCACCCACGCCGACTACTTCTACGGCGAGATACCCTGCACCAGGCCGATGACCGAAGCCGAGATCGCGGGCGCCTACGAAAAAGAGACCGGCGCCGCGATAATCGAACGCTTCGCCGGAGCAGGCCTCGACCCCGACGCGATCCCCGCCGTCCTCGTGCGCAGCCACGGCCCCTTCGCCTGGGGCGCGAGCCCCGGGGAGGCGGTCCACAACGCGGTGGTGCTCGAAGAGGTTGCGATGATGGCCTGGCACTCGGCCATGCTCGCGGCGACTTCAATCGCGGCGGCGGCATCTGCGGCGGCCGCGGGCGCGCCGCCCGCCTGCGGCGGCTTGGAACCAATACCGCGCGAACTCCTGGACAAGCACTACCTCAGGAAGCACGGCGCCGGGGCCTATTACGGACAGTCCGGCAGACGCTGAAGCGCTGAATCAAAGGATGCGAGAATGAGAAACTATCGGCTGGGCCTCTACGAGAAGAGCATGCCGGGCGGCCTGACCCTGGCGGAAAAGCTTCGCGAGGCGGGCCTGGCGGGCTTCGACTACCTGGAACTCTCGATCGACGAGACCGACGAGAAACTCGCGCGCCTCGACTGGCCCGGGGCCGAGATCCTCGCCCTGCGCGAGGCTCAGGAAGAGACGGGCGTGCCCATTGGCTCGATCTGCCTGAGCGGGCACCGGCGCTTTCCCCTGGGCCACCCCGATCCGGAAGTCCGGCGCGCCAGCCTCGCCATCATGGAGAAGGCGATCCGCCTCGCTGTGAGGCTCGGCGCGAGGATCATCCAAGTCGCGGGCTACGACGTCTATTACGAAGCGTCCACCGCCGCGACGGCCGAGAATTTCGCGCGGAACCTCCTCCTGTCGGTGGAGATGGCGGCGCGCTGGGGCGTGACCCTCGCCTTTGAAACCATGGAGACGGAGTTCATGAACACTGTCGGCAAGGCGATGGCCTGGATCGGAAAGACGAACTCGCCCTACCTCCAGGTCTATCCCGACCTCGGCAACATCACGAACGCCGCCCTGGCCGCGGGGCGCGATCCCCTCGAGGACCTGCGCGAAGGCAGGGGCCACATCGTAGCTCTCCATCTCAAGGAGACAAAGCCCGGCGTCTTCAGGGAAGTCCCCTACGGCGCCGGGCACGTGCGCTTCGATGAAGCCGCGGCGGCGGCTCTGGAAATGGGTGTGCGCCTCTTTGTCGGCGAATTCTGGCATACGGGCGAGCCCGACTGGAGGAAGACGCTCGCGTCGAACGAACGCTTCCTCCGGCAGGCCCTGGACGGGACGGCGGGCTGGCGCTAGCGCCTTGGACGTGGCCGCGCCGCGCCCTAGGGCCGCGCGCCGCGGGGGGCTAGCGCTGCCTGACCAGCACGAACTCCACGCGGCGGTTCTTCCAGCGGTTCTGGGCGTCCTGGAAACTCACGACTGGCTCGCTCGAGCCAAGGCCCTCCACGCTCAGGCGCTTTGAGTCCACGCCGTTCTTGACCAGGAAGGCGCGCACGTACTCAGCCCTGGCCTTGGAGAGGGGCAGCAGCTCCTTCGTCTCCTCGGCGGCGACGGCGGCCGCCGACAACTTGCCGATCTTGGCGGCGCTGTTGGCGTGGCCCTGGATCTTGATGGCGTATCCCGGGAACTTGTTGAGAATCTCGGCGATGCGCGCCAGGACGCGCTCGTTGTTCGCCACCACATCGTCCTGAAGCCCCACGAAATCGGCGTTGTTCGCCCTGAAGACGATCGAGGGCACCTTGATCTTCAGCCGGTCGCCTTCTTTTATCACGAGCACGTCGACGGACACCGTGCCGGCGGCGGTCGCCGTCTTGCCCTTCGTCGTGGTCGCGGCGAAGCGGTACTTGTAGTCGGTGGCCGACTCGACGAGTTCCTTGCGCGAAGACGCGCCGTCCCAGACGACGGACGCGGGCGGTTGGCCTTTGCCGCTCCAGGACGCGAAGAGCCGCTCCTGGCCGGCGGCTCCCGCCTTGGAGGATTCGACGACCGAGGTTTCGAAGATCTCGAGCTTCCACTCCGCGATTCCCGCGGCTGAGGTCGCTCCGAGGCTGAAGGTGAGGATGTCGTCGATATCGTCGCCGTCCGGGCTGAAGGGCGAAGGGCTCACCGCGACCTTGAGGACGGGCGGGGCGAGGCTGTCCGCGGCGCGCATGGCCGCCGCCTTGCGGTCCGCCGTCACCTTCGCCATGAAGGCGTCGGAGAGGGTGGACGACACGGTTTTCGCCTCCCGCGCGGAGCCGAGATAGGCTTCCTTGCCGTAGAAGGCGATCGAGCCCTCCATGGCGGCCGCCGCTGTTCCAAACTCCTTCGGGTATTCCGCGGCTACGCCGTTCTCGTTGGCCCAGGCTATCCGCCTGCGGGCGTCGGCTATCGCCGCCTCGGCCGCTGTCTTTTCGGCGGCCCGGACGGCCGCGAGCTCCTGGCGCGACCTGCGGTCGGCCATAACCTTGGCCATGAAGGCGTCGGAGAGTCGCGCCGAAACCTCGGAGGCCGAGGTGGCGGCGGGCGGGTAGCGCTCGCCGGAGAATGCGGCCTGGGCGGCGGAGAAATCGCGCGAGCCGGCCGCGTAGTCGTCGGGATAGTCCGAGCGGAGGTCTACCGAATCGGCCCAAGCCATCCTGGCTTTGGCGTCGGCCATGGCGGCCTCGGCCGCTTTCCGGTCGGCGGCCAGCCGCGCCGCTTCCGCGGCGCGGCGCTCTGCCTCGAGCTTTTCTGCGGCGAGCCGCGCGGCTTCGGCGCGCGCCGCTTCCCGCTTCGCCGCGACCTGGCCCTTGAAATCGTCGGAGAGGATGGCGCCGACGAGGCGCGCGGACTCGGCCGCCGGGCCGTAGGATTCGGCGCCGTAGGCGACGAAGGACGCGGTCATCGCTTCGGAGGCCTTGGCGTACTCGACGGAGTATTCCTCGCGGATGCCGTTCCGCTCGGCCCAGGCGAGCCTGTCCCGGGCTTCCGCCTGGGCGCGCTCGACGATGGCCTTGGCCGGACCGCGGTCGGTGGCGAGTTCGGAGAGCCGGGCCTTGCCGGCTTCGGCGGCCTTCCTGTCCGAGAGGACGGCGGCTTCGAAGGCGTCGGAAAGGAGGTTCGAGGTCTCTTCGGCGAGGGCCTTGGCCGCAACGTACGCCTCGTTCCCGTAGGCGATGCCGATCGCGCGCCGAAGCGAGGCGGCGCGCGCGGCTTGGGCGGGATAATCGGCGGCGAGATTCGCGCCTTCGGCCCATTCGATGCGGCTTTTCGACTCGACGATCGCCTGGTCGGCCGCGGCTTTCTCCGCGGCGAGGCGCTCGGCGGCTTCCCGCACCAGGCGCGCCCGCTCGCCGGCGACGAAGGCGTCCGACATCGAGGCGTAATTCAAGACTTCGCGGGCGCTGGCGGCGGAATCGGCGAACCGGGCCTCGTCCCGCAGGGCCTGGGCCGAGGCGAGGTATCCGCGGGCTTCTTTTATATAGATGGTTTCGCCGATTTCCGCGGCCTCGGCGGTCTCGGCGCTCAGGCGCAGCGCCTCCTGGGCGGCCTCGATCGCGGAGGCGCTGTCGGCGTGGGCGGCGATCGTGAATTCGCGCGCGGCGTCGTAGGCGGCGCCCGCCTCCGCGAAGGCCTGGAGGGCCCGCCCATACTCCTGGGCGTCGAGCGCGGCCAGGGCGACGTCCATGGACGCGTCCGCCGCGGCGACATCGTCGGGGACATTCAGGTCGGCCAGGGCATCGCGGGCGGCGGTCTTGGCGCCGACGGCTTTATCCTTCGCGTCGAAGGCCTCGTATTCGCGGCCCTTGGCCTGGACGAACTCGTAGTAGTCGGCGGCCTCGACGAGGGCGGCGAGGCTCGCCCTCAGGGCGTCGGGATCGCCTTTCTGCCGGAGCGCCTCCGCTTCGGCTCGCTTCGCTTCGGCTATCGCGAAGATGGCGGCCGAGTTCCGGCCGTAGTCGCCCGCGGCGATCGCTCCGCGGAGCGCCTCGACCTTGGCGCCCGCCTCCGCGTAGGCGGTTTCGTCAACGGCAGCGACAGCGGCGGCGGCGGGCGCGCCCTCGGCGCTCCCGGACGTCGTTTCTGAGGTCACCGGCGCCACCGCCTCGGCAGGGGCGGCCGGCATTGCGTCCTTGGGCGCCTCCGGGGAGGGGGCTGTCTCGATGGGCGCCTTCGCCTCCGCGGCCGGGGCTTCGGCGACTATCGTCGTGGTGGTGGTGGAAATAACATCCGGCGCGGGCGCGGCTGGGCTCTCCGGAATTGCGGCTTCTGGCGCCGAAGGGGGAGCGATAGCGGGAGCCGCGGGCGCTGCGACGGGTGCGGCCGGCTCCGGCGGGACAGTCGTTTTCTGCGTCGCGCAGGACGCGACCACGACGCTGAGGGCGACGGACAGGACGGCCGCCGTCGGCAGTCTCCAACATTTTTTCATAAAGCCTCGCAAATCCTAACATTTTACTATCGCCTGGCGCCGTTCCCGGCTCTGGAACCCGCCGAGAGGCGGAAGCGGGCAAATCGACGCGGCGCAAGACATTATACACGCGGCGCGGGATTCTTTCCACTGTATCGGGAATAATCCCCGCTCGCTTTGATCGTTTGGGCCGGCGCCCTCGCCGCGCGGCGGCCGACGCTCCGCGCGCGGCTTTCTTTACATCGCGAATTGTCAGTATATTCTAGCGCGACGCCCCGCCCGGCGAGGCGCGTACTCCGGACCTAGCCGCCCGTAACCATAGGTGAAATCGTCGATGTCCGATCCATATGCCACGCTCGAACTCTCCCCCGACGCTTCGGCGGAAGAGGTTTCGAAGGCTTACCGCAGGCTCGCCAAAAAATATCACCCCGACGTGAACGACAGCCCCGAGGCCGCCAGGAAAATGAGCGAGATCAACGCGGCGTACGAGCGCATCAAGAGCGGTGACATCGGGCAGGACGAGGCGGCTTCGCCGGGCTACGCCGCGCGCGGGTACGGCTCGGCCGGGCAGGCCTACGGCGGCTGGAGCGGCGATTTCGATCCCTTCGCCGCCTTTTTCGGCGGCGGCTACGCTCGATACGGCCAGGCGCCCGCGGGCATGGACGCCGCCGAACAGTACCTCCGGGCGGGCTTCTACGGCCAGGCCCTCGCCGCCCTCGCGGCCACGGCCGATCGCCCCGCCAGGTGGCATTATCTCAGCGCGGTGGCGGCCGCCGGGATAGGCGACTTGGCCGCCGCCCTCGAATACGCGCGGGACGCCGTCCGGATGGAACCCGGGAACGCGGAATATCAGCGCGTCCTCGCGCGCCTGCAGAACGGCGCCGCATCCCGCTCCCGGTCTGCTGCCGTGCCCAGCCTGGGCCGCACCCTCGGCAAAATCCTCCTCGGCCTCGTCGCCTGGCGCCTCTTCAGCTTCCTCTTCTTCGGCCTGTAAACCTCCCGCCGCGCTCCGCGACGTCCTAATCCCGAACGGGCAAGGGGAACACTGCATAAAAATCGGAAAAGAATGCATTCTTTTTTCTTCGGCGCACTTCACCAACAGGGGTGGTTTCGGTAGTATAAAGAAATTTTGCCCTAACGGGCCCCAGAGGGAGAAGAAATGGCAAAGACACAGGAGAAGGTAGTCGGCTATCTGCCGGACGAGACCCCAACCACGGGGAAACTGATCGTTTTCGCGTTTCAGCAGCTGCTCGTCATGTTCCCTGCGACCGTTACCGTCGCGCTTCTCACGGGCTTCCACGTCTCGACGACGATCTTC
>JAJTBU010000101.1 GCA_021286735.1 bacterium | reverse complement strand
TTCAAGCCGGAGAGTGCGGCTTCGTACTCTTTTGCGGATCGGGATTGGGAGAGCGCCACTTCCAGCTTGCCCTTTATGGCGGTGAGCGGCGTCTTGAGCTCGTGCGAAGCGTCGGCGGTGAAGCGTTTTTCTCGCAGAAAAGAAGCCTCCAACCGATCGAGCATCGAGTCGAAGGTGGCGGCCAACTTCCCGATTTCATCATCTGGGCCGCGATACTTCAGCCGTTCGGACAGTTTGTCTTCGCTGATCGCCTCCGACAGACCTGTCATGTCGACGATGGGCCTCAAGGCCGCGTTCGCCAGGAGGAGCCCGCCCGCCGCCGCAATGATAAGAATGATGGGAAGCCCCACCAGAAGACGGGTGAGCGCGCTCGCGAGTTCCTCGTCGACCATCGCGAGGGAATCGGCGACCTGCATGAAACTTTTTTCCTGCAAACCCGCCATCGGGATCTCGGTCGTGAGCACTCGATATCTCGCGTTTCCGAGGGAGAGCGTTTCATAGCCCGGGGCCAGACGCGCGACAATCGCGGGGAAATCATTTCGGGCGTCGAGAATCTTGCCGCGCGCCTCCACGATCCGCATCTTGAATGCCGTGACTCTCGCGGCCGGCGTATTTGCGGGCATGTTTTCCTTGTTCTGGAAAACCAGGATGCCTTTCTCCACATCCAGATCCTGGACAGCCCTTTCGGACTCGGCGGCAAGCGCCGAGTCGACCTGACTGAATAGATTGTTTTTCAACTCGAAATAGCCATATATCTCATAGCCGATGATTGAAATGCTGAAGAGGAGGATATACCAAATCGTCAGCTTATATCGTAGAGGAAGACCGTTCGAAACGTTTTTCATCGTATTTCAGCTTTCCGTCGAAAATTGGTAGCCGATGCCGCGGATTGTCCGTATGAAGGATTTTTCAGGATCGCGATCGATCTTTTTCCTGAGATAGCCAATATACACATCCACGACATTGGAGCCGGCATAGGCATCGAAGTTCCATATATGCTCGGCGATCTGCGTGCGGGTGAGCACCTGGCCCGCGTTCCGCATGAAATACTCGAGAATGCCGAACTCGCGTCCGCTCAGCTCGATGGATTCGCCGCCCCTTTTTACTTCGCGCCGCCCCAGGTCCAGCTCGATGCCGCCGGCGCGGATGACCGTTTCGGCGCTCATGGCGGGCCGCCGCAACACCGCGCGGATCCTCGCCAGAAGTTCGGAGAAGGCAAATGGCTTGGCCAGATAGTCATCCGCGCCGGCGTCGAGGCCATGGATCTTGTCGTCCACGGCATCCCGCGCCGTCAGCATGATGACCGGAGTCTTGATCCCGGCCTTGCGCATTTCCCTCGCGACCGAGAATCCATTCATTTTGGGGAGCATGACGTCCAGAAGGACGACATCGTAGGGCACGCAGAGGGCGTCATCGAGTCCGGCCTGTCCGTCGGAGGCAACATCGACACTGTAGTTGGCCTCCTTAAGCCCTTGAACGAGAAAATCGACGATGCCCTTTTCGTCTTCAACAACCAGTATGCGCATAAACTATTTTATACAGGTTTTCTGGAACCGGAAACAGCCCTGGGAATCCGCCATCTAATCAGAACGACTTTCAACGCATCGTTCACTACAAGGCAGGAAACGAGCGCGTAGGCGAGGACGGCGAGGGTCTGCGGCCAGGACAGCGGCATCATGCCAGGCAGTCCAACTCGGGTTAAGGCCGTACCCACGACGAATTCCGCCGTTACAGCCGCCGCCAACATTTTGCTTGGCCTTGTCTTCCAGAACCAGCGCCGCTCTCTCGCGGATACTATGGAGAAGGCGGCAAAGTACAACAATAGAAGAAAGCTGAAGGTAAACAGGGCATTGTCGTTCGTCGCCAAGCCGAAGCGCGACCACGCGAAGTAGAGGAATCCGAGCGCCTCGAGCAGCATCGCGATACCCAGCACCACTGAGACTGTGATAAAACCTCCAATATTCCAGGTCTCCGGCTTTTTGGAGGGCTGGACATGGTCGGTGGCGAGTGAGATTTTCGCGAAATCCGTCATGAAGACCAGGAGGAGCATCGCGAAGGCCGAAACGACGAATTTGCCGGTCACCACGAATGCGATGGCTACGAAGGCCGATTTGAGGATCGTTCGGCTTATCTTGTTGACGATCCAGGTCAGCACTCGCTGGTAAATTTCACGCCCCTGCTCGACCAAGGTCACGATGTTCGTCAGCCCTGGTTCTGTCAGGACGACGCTTGCCGCCCCCTTGGCCACCTCGGTCGCGCTGCTGACCGCGATGCCGACTTCGGCCTGGCGCAGGGCTGGCGCGTCATTGACGCCGTCGCCCGTCATGCCGGGCACGTGCCCTGCTGCCTGCAGGCGCTGCACGACAATGTACTTGTCTTCCGGATAGACTTCGGCGAAACCGTCGACCCCGTCCAATAGATTCCCGCTCGCTCCGTCCGTCCGCGCGTCGGTAAGGGCGCTCGCGGCTTTCAGGTCAGCTACTCTCTTGATAGTAGATAGCCCGACGCCCTGTGCTATCTCGCTCGCGACGGCGAGGGCGTCGCCGGTGAGCATCTTGACCGATACGCCGAGATCCTTGAGTTTCGCGATGAGCTGCTTGGCGTCCGGCCGCGGCGGATCGTAGAGGTTCACCAACCCAATGAGCTCAGGCGTGCCGCCTTCGATGCCGCGCGCCACGGCCAGGCTCCGATACCCCTTGAGCGCCGACTCGTTCACCTTTTTTTCCAATTCGTCGGTGACGGTAGGCTCGAGTTCGCAGGCCAGCGCTATCGTTCGGACGGCGCCCTTCATCACGCGAAGCCGATTTCCGCTCTGTTCGACCACGGCTTCAGTCCGGCGGCTTTTCGCGTCGAAAGGTGCGAAGGATATCGGCGTGACCGCGGGCTGACCGTCGAATACACGCTGCTCTTTCGCCGCGTTTATGAACGCCAGGTCTATCGGATCCTGGTTGGCTTCCTGGGAGGCGAGGGCTCCCGCGAACAGCACGTCGGCCTCGGTCGCTTTTCCGCGCGGAATCACGCCGGTGACGGCCAGACGGTTCATCGTTATCGTGCCCGTCTTGTCCGCGCAGAGTACGTCCATCGTAGCCGCGTCCTCCGCCGCGCTCAGACGCGTGACCAATACGCCGCGTTTCGCCAGCTCCTTCGATCCGACGGCCATGCTGACCGTGAACATGACGGGAAGCGCGACCGGGACCGCGCTCATGAGCAGGACGAGAAGGAGGGGAACCACTTCAAGCATTGGGAGGCCATGGATAAGGGACATAATAATGACGACTGCCAACAATGTCCCCACTATGACAAAGAGCCATCGTACGACCTTCGTCACCACCGCTTCGATATGAAGCTTCGGCCTGGCGTTTTGGACCAGTTCGGTTGTGTGGCCGAAAGAGGTCTGGGCCCCCGTCAGCATGACAACCCCGTTGCCTTCACCCCGTCGAACGATGGACCCCGATGAGAGCACGTCGCCGGGCTCCTTGTCGACATCCAGCGATTCGCCAGTCAGCGCCGATTGGTCGACGCTCAAGGAGTCGGTCAGGAGCTTGATGTCGGCAGGGATGATGTCGCCCGTCCGGAGGCGGACGATGTCGCCCGGAACCAGCTCGCGGGATGGAATGACCTGCCATGCAGCTTCCCGCAGGACGCGTGCGCTCACCTGCAGGCGCTGCCTGAGCGCCTCCACGACACCGGCCGCCCTTTGTTCCTGCATGAAACTCAAGACCGCGTTGACGACAAGGAGGGCTCCTACCACGATGAGGTCTGAATATTTTCCCAGGACTGCCGATAGAATCATGATCAATTCGAGCATCCAGGCTGAGATGCCCCAGAATTTTCGAAGGAACGCCCAGATCGGATGCTCTTTCTTATCAACGACCTCGTTGTAGCCATGCTCCTTTTGGCGCGCTTCTACTTCGTTTCTGGAAAGCCCGGTTTCTAATGTCACTTTTAGTTTTTCCAGCGTTTCAGAAATAGGCAAGTCAGCAAGATTGCGGGGGTTATCGGTAGTAGCCATCGAAGGCTGAGCCATTTTGTTTTCCCTTTAGTAAATATCTTGTATCAAATGAAAAATACTACATAGTCGCGGGAATTCATATAGAGGATTCAGGCAGAGATGAATTCTCGGATATAGATGAAAAATCCATTTCTTATATATAAAATTTCCATGATAGTTGATTGCCAAGCTTGAAAGATATGCTATACTATTCGAACAAAAGAGAGCGAAATAGGTCTCAACGCGCGACATACGCGCGCACTTCCCAGGAGGTTATCCATGGCTGATCTCGAACAGAATCTCGGCACCGAAGTCTCGCGCAAGAGCTTCCTCAAGACGACCGGCATCGGCGTCGGCATCGCGGCGGGCGCCCTCGTCATCGGCACGGGCACCGTCGGCGCGCAGGCCGCCCCCGCGGCCGCGGTGGCCGAGAGCCCCTTCCCCTACGCCGAACTCGACCCGAACGAGTCCCTGCTCCGCGGCCACGCCGGCTACTACAAGGCGGGCTGCGCCTACGGCGCCTACTAT
Source organism: bacterium (assembly GCA_021286735.1). Lineage (GTDB taxonomy): Bacteria > Spirochaetota > Spirochaetia > Treponematales > Rectinemataceae > JAJTBU01. The sequence continues at coordinate 3,123 of JAJTBU010000101.1, read as the reverse complement.
TCCATCATGTCCCAGCTCAGGGAGAAGGTGGGCGGCCCCTACAACCAGATGCCATACCGCCAGCTCCGCTTCGGCGGCGCGGGCATAGCGAACTGGGGCACGATCTGCGGCGCGCTGAACGGCGCCTGCGCGGCGATCGCCCTGGTGGCCAACGACCCCGACATCAGCAAGATCTGCAACGAGCTCCTCGGCTGGTATACCCGCTATCCCTTCCCCAGCAACGCCTCGAACGATCTCGCGGCGGCCGGCGGCTTCAAGTATTCCCCCGCCACCCACCCCAAGATGAAGCTGGTCACCTCGGTGTCCGACTCCCCGCTCTGCCACGCCTCCAACGCCAAGTGGATCAAGGCCTCCGGCTTCGGCCTCTCCACCCCGGAGCGCAAGGAGCGCTGCGCCCGCCTGACCGGCGACGTCGCCCAGAAAGCGGTCGAGCTGCTGAACGCCTACAAGGCCGGCAAGTTCGTCCCGACCTTCAAGGTCGACGACGGCACCGCCAGCTGCCTGTCCTGCCACTCCGAGAGCCAGGAAGGCAAGATGGTCTGCACCACCTGCCACGACCCCCACTAGGCTAAGGACTGGCGCGAGCCTCGACGAGGGCGGAAGGCCTTACCTTCCGCCCTTTTTGTTGATACAAGGGAGACGATGAAAAAACTTTCCGACACGCTTTACGACGCCCTGCGCTCGATCAAGCTCGCGGCGGTCCTGATCGCCCTGATCGCCCTGCTAGCCGTCGCGGGCGGCGTGATTCCGCAGGGCAGGCAGGCCTCGTTCTACGCCGAACACTTTCCCCGCGCCTCAGCGGCGATCCTCGCCCTCGGCCTGGACAAGGTCTTCACGGGAATCCCCTTCCTGGCCATCGTCGCGGTCTTTACCGTGAACCTCACCGTCTGCACCTTCCACCGCCTGGCGAGGGAGCTTGGCAAGCCCAGGCGCGATCGCCGCCACGGCCCCGACCTCCTCCACGCGGGACTGATCGTCTTCATCTTCGGGAGCCTGCTCACCGCCAGGACCCGAACGGAGGCGATCTTCTTCCTCGGGCGGGGCGACAGCGTGCGCCTGCCCGACGGAGCGACCCTGAGCGCCCTGGAGCTCCGCGAGGAGCGCTATCCCGACGGACGGCCCAAGTCCTGGGAGACGAGCCTGACGATCGACGCGGCGACGGCCGCTGGCCGCGGCGCGGCGGGTCTCTCCCCGGCGACGCCGAAACTCTCCCAAGGGCCCCAGGAGGGCTATGGCGAGGACTTCGACACGCTGGGCGAGGCCGGATACGTCGGCGCGGCGACGGAGGGCCAGACCGGGCTGCCGGGAAAGGCCGCTCCCGCCGCCGCAGCGGCCGCCGTGCCCGCCGCGGGCGCGGCGAAAACAGGCGCCGGCGCCAAGACGGTGCGGGTGAACAGCCCCCTCCGTTACAAGGGCTACACCATCTACCAGCAGAGCTGGAGCGCCGATACGCGGGTCAGCCTCCGCGACCCGGCGGGAATGGGCGTAAGGCTGGAGCGGGGCGAAAGAGCGCAGACCCTTGGGGGTTTCGTCCTCTACATGGCGGCCGTCGCGACCCCGAAGATCGAGACGTCGCCCAAGCCGGCTCAGGCGGTGGCGGCGCCTAAAACGGCTCAGGCGGCGGAAGCGCCCGAGCCGACTTCGTCGCCGGCCCCCGCCGCTTCCTCGGCTGTCGAGCACGCCGCCATCTTCCTCCTCGCCGAAGGGGGGAAGCAGGCATCCGTCAAGGCAGCGAAGGGCGACAAGGTCGGCCCCTTCACCTTCGAGGGCTTCGAGGAAGAGCCCCTGTCGGGGCTGAAAATCGTGCGCGACCCGGGCTACCCCGCCGTGGCCGCGGGCCTGGCCCTCGTCGTGCTCGGCGTTTTCCTCACCTATCTCCGCCGCTTGAAAGGAATGTTCGCATGATATCCACCATCGCGTTCGCGCTGCTTCTCGTCGGGATGGCCGTGCAGGCCGTCTATCTCTTCAGGAAGGATGAGGCGAGGGATCCCGCCTCGCCCTGGCTCTCGCTGGCCGCGGGCATCCTCCTCATCGCCGAAATCGTCCGTCGGAGCTTCGAGATCCGCTTCGTGGCCCTCACCTCCATGTTCGAAGCCCTGGTCTTCATGGCGGGGCTCATCGCCCTCCTCGTCTTCGCGATCCGCAGGGCCGCGCGGTTCCGCGCCGAGCGGGCCATCGCCTTCGGCGCGACGGCGCTGGCCATCGTCTTCCTCGCCCTGGCGAGCTCGCCGCTGGCGCCCTCCGAGGTGAGGCCGCCCGTGCCTGCCCTCCAGTCGGGCTGGCTGGTCCTCCACGTGTCCTTCACCTTCATCGGCGAGGTCTTCTTCGCGGCGGGCTTCGTGGCAGCCATCCTGCAGCTGGCCGCAAAGGACGAGGAGAAGCGCCGGAACAGGGACCGCCTGGCCTACACCTGCATCGCGATCGGCTACCCGATCTTCACGGCCGGAGCCCTGGTGTTCGGCGCGGTCTGGGCCGAGAAGGCCTGGGGCGTCTGGTGGAGCTGGGACCCGAAGGAAACCTGGGCTCTCATCACCTGGCTTACCTACACCGCCTACCTGCACTTCAGGCTGGTGCGCAAGAACACGAGCAAGGTGATGCCCATCCTCGTGATCGCAGGCTTCCTCGTGGCGATGTTCACCTTCTTCGGGGTCAATTTCCTGATGGCGGGCCTGCACAGCTACGCCTAAAGGCGCGCAGCATATGCCGCCGCCGATCCGGCGCGTGAAACCAGCAAAAAGGGGGCACCGGCCGCGCGGCCGGTGCCCCCTTTTTCATGAAAACGCGACTTGAGCGGCGTTAGGCTTTCGGGGAGGGGCGCTCGGGGACGCCCTCCTCGTCGATCACCTTCCAGCGGCCTTCGGAATACTTGAAGCGTTCGGCCTTCATGTCTAGGACCCGGCCGTCTTCGCCCGCCATCTTGACCATGCTGGAGAGGGCGTTCACTTCCACCACCTTGAAGAGGACGCCGTCGTACATGAACTTGGCGCCTTCCTGGGGCAGCTCGCGCCGCGCGTCCTTGTAGAACTGGTACTCGTAGCTAAGGCAGCAGAGCAGGCGGCCGCAGGGGCCGGATATCTTGAGCGAGTTGAGATCGGAAGAGCACACGTCTGAACTCCAGTCACA
>JAJTBU010000100.1 GCA_021286735.1 bacterium | reverse complement strand
AACCCGCGACGGAGGGCGTTGCCAGCCTTCGCGCTCGCCTCGAATTTCAGGAAGCTGCTCTGCGGCGCGATGATGTTCTGTGTAGTCGGGAGCCTGATCCGCACAGGCGGCGATGTTGGCAGGATCGGCGCGGTGTTTTGGACGCTCTGCGCGATTTCGCTCTCGGGAGGCCTGCTCTTGGGGATATTCTACAAGCCTCGCGCTTGGTGCGCGGTGTGCCCGATGGGAACGCTGCAGGACACTATCGCGCAGGGCAGGCGCGGCGTTAGGCGATAGAAAGGCTCGAGCGCCGGCGCCGTCCGCGCGGTCGCCGTCCGCGGCTTACCCCGCCCAGCGTCTCGAGGCGCAGAGGACCGGCTCGTTCGAGCCGGTCTTTTTTCGCGCCGCGAGGCTCGCCGGCACGTCGATGACGCGCTGGTTCGCGCTGCCGCGGAAGCGCAGGCTCAGGTCGCGTTGCGCGATTTCAAAGCGGCCGTCGACCAGGATGTCGAGGCGCGCGATGAGATCGCGTTGCGCGGCCGATCCTGTCGCGAGGAGCGTTTCCCAGGTATAGCCGGTGTAGGCCGCCACCTCGTAGCCGGCTTCCTTGAGAAGGGCGGCCAGGGCTGCGAAGGCTTCGGCCTGGAAGAAGGGGTCGCCGCCCGAGAAGGTGACGCCCCTGGCGAGCGGGCTGCGCCGTATCTCGGCGAAGACATCTTCGGGGCTGCGGTCGACTCCGGCGCCGAAGGCGTGGGTCTGGGGGTTGTGGCAGCCAGGGCAGTCGAAGGAGCAGCCCTGGGCGAAGACGACGAAGCGCAGCCCCGGGCCGTCGACGATGGAATCGGTCAAGGTCCCCGCGAGGTTGAGCATCGGCGGGGCCGGCGGCGGCGATGCGGGCGCCGCCGCGTCAGCGGACGAGGCCATGCCTGACGCGGTCGGCTTCCTCGGCGCGCTTGGCGTCGTTGAAGCGGTCGAGGGTTCCCACGAGATACCCGGTGATGCGCCTGATGCGCTCGAACTTGAGGCCCTCGCCGGAGCCCGTCGCGGCGCTCGAAGTCGCTCCCGCCGCGGCCATTCCCTCGCGGCGTCCGCAGCGTGGGCAGATTTCGTCGATCACGCCCGTGTAGCCGCAGGCCGGATCGCGGTCCACCGGATGGTTGATCGAACCGTAGCCTATGCCCGCATCGTGCATCGCGCGGATGATCTGGACGAAGGCTTCGGTGTTGCGCGCGGTGTCGCCGTCGAGTTCGACGTAGCTGATGTGCCCGGCGTTCGTGAGCGCGTGGTAGGGCGCCTCCAGGCGGATCTTGTCGTAGGCCGAAATGGGGAAGCTCACCGGAATGTGGAAGGAGTTAGTGTAGTACTCCTTGTCGGTGACGCCGGGCACGATGCCGAACTTCTCGCGGTCCAGCCTGACGAAGCGGCCCGAAAGCCCCTCCGCCGGCGTGGCGAGGAGGGTGAAGTTGAGCTTGCGCTCGGCGCTCAGAGCGTCGAGGCGGGAGCGCATGCAGCCGACGATTTCGAGCCCCTTCTTCTGCATCTCCGCATCCTGCCCGTGGTGGCGGCCGTAGAGCGCGGTCAGGGTCTCGGCCAGGCCGATGAAGCCGACGCTCAGGGTGCCGTGCTTGAGCACTTCGTCGAGGGTGTCGTCGAGGCCGAGCTTCTCGCTGTCGATCCAGACGCCCTGTCCCATCAGGAAGGGGAAGTTGCGGACGCGCTTCCTGCTCTGGATCGCGAAGCGGTCCAGGAGCTGCCGGACGACCAAGTCCAGGCGCTCCTTCAGGAGTTCGTAGAACTTCGCCTCGTCGCCGCCGCTCAGGAGGGCGACGCGGGGCAGATTGATCGAGGTGAAGGAGAGGTTGCCCCTGCCCGGCGCAACCTGCTTTTCGGGATCGTGGACGTTGCCCATCACGCGCGTGCGGCAACCCATGTAGCCCACCTCGGTCTCGGGGCGCCCGGGAACGTAGTACTGGAGATTGAAGGGACTGTCCAGGAAGCTGAAATTCGGGAAGAGCCGCTTGGCGCTCACCTCGCAGGCGAGGAGGAAGAGATCGTGGTTGGGGTCGCCCTCGTCGTAGTTGACGCCTTCCTTCACCCTGAAAATCTGGATGGGGAAGATCGGCGTCTCGCCGAGGCCGAGGCCGGCGTCGGTGGCGGCGAGGACGTTGCGGATGACCATGCGGCCCTCGCTGGAGGTGTCGGTGCCGTAGTTGATCGAGCTGAAGGGCGTCTGGGCGCCGGCGCGCGAGTGCATGGTGTTGAGGTTGTGGATCAGGGCCTCCATCGCCTGGTAGGTTGCCTTTTCCGTCTCGGCGAGGGCCTCCTTAGCGGCGAAGGCCTGGGCGCGCGCCACCAGTTCCGGCGCGGCTCCGAGGGCGGCGAGGGCCGCGCGCTCGACGGCGGTGTACTCCGGGCTCCCGTCCAGGCGGGGGGAGGGGCCGCCGCCCTCGCCGATCCGCGCCGCCATGCTCTTTGCCGCCTCGAGATCGATGGGGGCTCCCAAGAGCGAAAGCGCCTTGGCCAGGTTGGCCAGGTAGCGCTTGCGGTAAGTCTTGGCGACGCCCGGGGCGAGCCCGTAGTCGAAGTCGACGATGCTCTGGCCGCCGTGCTGGTCGTTCTGGTTGGACTGAATGGCGATGCAGGCCAGGGCCGAATAGCTTGGATGTCGTTCGGCTCGCGCAGGAAGCCGTGGCCGGTCGAGAAACCGCCCTGGAAGAGCTTGGAGAGCTGGATCTGGCAGCAGGTCGTGGTGAGCGAGTAGAAGTCGAAGTCGTGGATGTGGATGTCGCCAGAGCGGTGCGCCTCCGCCTGTTCGGGCGTGAGGAGGTACTTCTCGTAGTAGTCCTTGGCCGCCTCGCTGCCGTACTTGAGCATGGTGCCCATGGCGGTGTCGCCGTCGATGTTCGCGTTGTCCCGCTTGAGGTCGCTCTCCAGCGAGTCGGCGTTCGTCAGCTCGTCGAAAACCCGCATCAGGCGGGTGTTCATCTCGCGGACGCGCGTTCGCGAGGCGCGGTAGAGGATGTATTTCTTGGCTGCGGCCTCGAAGCCCGAGGCCATGAGGCTCCGCTCGACCTGGTCCTGGATATCCTCGATCGAGGGAGGCTTGTCCCCGAAGGCCAGCCCGAGGGCCGCCTCGACCTTGTTCGCCGCCTCGGCGGCGTCGGCCGCGGTGCCGCTGCCCGCCGCCTCCATGGCCTTGAGGATGGCGGAGGCTATCTTGCGTTCATCGTAGAGGACGACGCGTCCATCCCTTTTTTGTATGCTCTTGATCATCGTTCTGCCTTCACGCTCTATATTTTGTAGTGCGATGTTATATATGCCACCACCTGTGGTGTGAGTCAAGCAGAGCTACGCGATAATCTCCATATTTCGCCGATCTCGAGGCGCTCCCGAAGCTGGTCGGCGGCCCGAAGCGCGGCCGCAATCATTGCCTATGCGCGAAGATAGGCATAAGATGATCGTCACTTCCGATGGGAGGGCGCGCCAGGCGGACGGCCGCGGCCGACCCTATCATCGACTGAGCAAGGAGTACCGGCATGGATCTCGTCCCCGAAAAGAAGATCAATCCCAACATCAAGAAGGTCATAGGCGTCATGAGCGGCAAGGGCGGAGTGGGGAAGTCCACCGTCGGCGTGCTGCTCGCCGAATCGCTGGCGGCTTCCGGCCGCAGCGTGGGCGTGCTCGACGCGGACCTGACCGGGCCGAGCCTGCCCAGGCTCCTGGGCGTGGACAACATGAGGGGCGAGTCCGACGGCGAGAAGCTCTACCCGATCGAGAACGAGGAGGGGATCAAGGTCATCTCGATCAACCTGTTCAACGAGGAGGAGGACGCGCCCGTGATCTGGCGGGGGCCGCTCCTGGCCAAGGCCGTGGAGCAGTTCTGGGGCGACACCGATTGGGGCCGGCTCGATTACCTCATCATCGACTTTCCCCCGGGAACCTCTGACATCGTGCTCACCGCCCTGCAGCAGATCCCCATCGACGGCGTGGTGATCGTCGGGACGCCCCAGGATTACGTGTCGATGATCGTCAAGAAGTCGGTGCGCATGGCGACGATGCTCAAGGCTCCCGTCCTCGGCATGGTCGAGAACATGAGGAGCCTGATCTGCCCCGACTGCGGCGCGGAGATCAGCCTCTTCGACGACGGCGGCGAGGATGGGGCGAAGCGCTTGGGGATTCCCCTCCTGGCGAGCCTGCCCTGGCGGAAGGAAGTGGCCCAGGCCAAGAGCATCCGCTGGAGCGCCCTGCCCGAGGCGGCTAAAAAGGATGCCGACAACATGGCGCGCGAGGTGGAGATGGCCCTGTCCGAATGCAGCGCCGAGCGCAAGCCCCACTGAGAGAACCTGGAGGCGCGGCGGGCGGGGCTCGATCGACGCTCCGCCCGGGGCTCTAAATCTTGAACGCGAGCCCCGCCTCGAGGCTCGTCGCATTGAGTGTGGTCCGGCCGCTGTTGATCGGGTTCGAGCCGCTGTCCAGGCTGAAATACGCGGACATCGAATAGCGCCCCCTGATCCAGAGCCATGACGCCTTGTCCAGGGCGAGGTAGAGCGTGGCTTCGGGGCCGACGACTCCTCCGAGTCCGGTATACATCTCGGCGCCGGCGGTGACGTCGAGCATGCAGAGGCCCAGGCGCGCGCCCAGGTTGAGCCTCGCGGGCGCGAGGTCCAGCGAATAGCCCACCAGCATCATGTCGTTCATGAGGAACCGCGATCCCGAATCGTTGAAGGTGAGCATAAGTTCGAGCTCGAGCCCGAAAATGGACGAGGATCCCGGGCCGAGGCAGTTTTCCATGCCGATCGCCACGTTGAAAGGTCCGTTCCACTTGGAGAGGTCGCCCGCGAGAGCTCCCGACAAGGTCGGATAGTCGTACCCGAAAAAGAACACTCCGAAGGCGTTCTTCTGCTTCTCCGCGTCCTGTTTGGTGAAATCGCGTTCCATGATCCAGGCAGGGGTCACGGTCTTTGGGTCTTGGCCTTGGGCGAAAGCGGCGCAAAGCGCCAGGGCGAGCAGGGCGGCCGCGAGCGCATATCGTTTTTCCTTCATCGCTGGGCCTCCGTCTGATCGATCGCGAGCGTAAATACGACGGGCACGAAAACCTCGATGCGCTTTCCGCCCTCCGTCCGGTAACTTCGCCTGATGCCCGCGATCGGGATGCTTTTCGCGCCCGCCGCCGCGGCCGCGTCTATGGCGCTGAAGAGGTCGTTGCCGCTCGCCACGGGTTTCCCCCCGATTCCCGTTATGATGTCCTGGGGCGAGAATCCGGCCTTTTCCGCCGGGCTCTCCTTGAATATCCAGGAGATGATGATCCCTCCCGTTTTTTGGATGCCCGCAGCCCGCGCCTGGTCGTCCGTGAGGGCGGCCGTGGCGGCTCCGAAGCGGGTATTGGCCAGGTTCATCGCCGCGCCGCGGGCTTTCGCGAGGACGAGGATGGCCTTGCCCAGGCGTTCGGCGGCATCCCGGGCGGGCGTGCGGAAGGAGACGGGCGGATTTCCGCCGCCGAGATATACCAGAAGCCCCCATTTGAAGTTCTTGTCTATCGTGGGGTAATACTCGAGAAGCATCGAGGTCACCTGGTCGAAGGGGATGATCGACCCGGCGCTCTTCACGATGGCGCCGGCCTCCGTCCAGGTCCAGCGGACCCTCATCCCGTAGGCGTCGACGTTCAGTTCCGAGATCGGGAGGTTGGCGTTGAAGTCCACGATGGAATTCTGGAGGTTGCGTACGGTGCCGATCGCCTCGTCGGGCGACCATGCCGACGCGAAGGTGGCGAGGTAGGTTTCGTCGTCGTAGATTTTTGGCCACAGGTCGCCGGAGGCGGGCGGCGGAGCGGCGGGCGGGGCGCTGGCGCAGCTTACGGCGAGCAGGAGCGCGAACAGAGGTAGGATCAACCGCGATGTTTTCAAGATGAGCCTCCGCAAGTGGATCGATTTGGAAGCGACGTTACGGCAAGGATCGCTCGGCTCGCGCCTCAGGTCAATGCCCCGGGCCCTCGGAACGCGCGTCCAGCCCGGCCGCGAGGTTCGAAGCCGCTTCGATTTCCCGCTCGAAGAGGGCGAAATCGTCCTCGCAGTCGGCGAGGGCTTTCTTCGCGAGGTCGCGCGCGGCCGCGGAGAAAAAATCCCTGGCTTCGATGCGGGGCAGCCATGAGCGCAGTTTCTGCAGCTCGGCCTCGTTTTCCTCGAGCTCGCCGAAGGTGAAATGCCGCCGGCCGCGCTCCTTGATCAGCTCCGCGTGGAAATCCCCGCATTGCTCGAGGAACTCGCCGTACTCGTCGTCCGATTGGCCGTTGAAACGCTCGGTCAGCCCCGCGCATTCGTCCGGAGAGAAGTCGGCGTGGAAGAGCTGGGCGTGGCCGCCCCGGTCGGCTATCTCGGCGCGCAGCGCCGCGAGCGCGCGCTCCAGGTCGCCGTTCGCGGGGAAGAGGCAGATCGAGTTCTGGAGATAGAGGGCGCCCAGGCCCTTCAGTTTGCGCCACGCGTAGGCGCGGTGCGTCGAGGGCGTGGCCGGTATCTGATAGATGAAAAGCAGCCAAGCGTACTGTCTCATGGCGGAACAGTAGCGCAAAGCCTGGGGCGAGGCAAGCGCGGCGCGCCTTTGCGCCGCGTAGCGCGTGGCGCGTGGCGCGTGGCGCGGAATGCCGCGGCGCCGCCAGCTCCATCGCTTGACTGTCCCGGAGGAAAAGTCTAGAATGCAACAGCTGTTTATTCTTCAGCATCAATCGAGGTAATCATGAAAGAAAAACGCAAGGCCGCCTATAGCTTCCTCGTCCTGCTGGGCGTCGTGAGCCTCTTCTCGGATTTGACCTACGAGGGTGCGAGGAGCATCATCGGCCCCTACCTCCTCCTCTTGGGAGCGCCGGCGGCGACCGTCGGCTTCGTCTCGGGGCTCGGAGAGTTCATCGGCTACGCCTTCAGGCTCGTGACGGGCTATATAAGCGATCGCACGAAGCGCTACTGGCTCATCACGATCATTGGCTACGCCATCAATCTCCTGGCTATACCGGCCTTGGCGCTGGCGCCGGGCATGGGCTGGGTCTTCGCCTGCGGGCTCCTCGTGACCGAGCGCTTCGGAAAGGCGATCCGCAACCCCGCGAAGACGACGATCGCCTCCTTCGCCGCCCAGGAAGTGGGCGTCGGCAAAGGCTTCGCGCTCCAAGAGATGCTCGACCAGATCGGCGCCTTCCTCGGACCTGTGATGCTCTCCATCGTGCTGACCGTGAAGGGATCGGGGAGCGGGGTCGGCGGCTACCAGCTCGGCTTCCTGCTGCTCGGCATCCCCGCGGCCATCACCCTTGGACTGCTCCTCACGGCGAAGCGCCTCTACCCCCGGCCTCAGGACTTTGAGCCCGAAGCCGCGCCGGCGGCGGCGGGCGGCAGCCTGCGCAGGGCGTTCTGGCTCTACCTGGCGGGCATCGCCTGCCTCGCGGCGGGTTTCGCCGACTTTCCCCTCATGGCATACCATTTCGCGAACACCAAGCTGTTCGCCGAAAACCAGGTGCCGATCCTCTACGCCGCGGCGATGGCGGTGGACGCCGGCGCCGCGCTGGTTTTCGGCAATCTCTACGACCGCAAGGGCATAGGCGCCATCATCCTGTCGTCGGCGATCTCCGCCTTCTTCGCGCCGCTCGCCTTCCTGACGAAGGCTCCCTGGGTGGCCGTCGCGGGCGTGGCGCTATGGGGCGTGGGCATGGGCGCCCAGGA
>JAJTBU010000099.1 GCA_021286735.1 bacterium | reverse complement strand
GCGCGTGCTCGGAGAGGCGGTCGCTGGACATGTAGTAGAGGCCGAGCCCGGCCGCGCCGCCGACGAGGGCCGCGATGGCGGTCGAGGAGACAACCATCAGGATGGTCTCCAGGACGGGCCTTGCGAGGAGGTCGAGGATTTCACGCATGCCTGACCTCCGCCACGAGGCGCCGCGCAGTCTCGGTGCGCGGGCCGGCGAACACCGCGGACACCGCGCCGCGCTCCACGATCGATCCCTCCGCGATGATGGCGACATCGTCGCAGACGCGCCGCACAACGTCCATCTGGTGGGTGACCATGAGCACGGTCAGGCCGAGCCTGTCGCGCAAGGACCGTATGAGATCCAGTATCTGACTGGTCGTCTCGGGGTCGAGGGCGCTGGTGGCCTCGTCGCAGAAGAGAATCTGCGGGTTGTTGGCCAGGGCGCGGGCTATGGCGACGCGCTGGCGCTCTCCGCCGGACAGTCTGCCCGCGGGGCTATCGAGCTTGTGGGACAGTCCGACGAGCTCCACGAGGTCCTCGACCCGCTTGCGGGTCAGGAGCTTGCCCCAGCCGGCGGCCTCGAGCGGGAAAGCCACGTTGCCGAAGACCGTCCGCGAGGAGAAGAGGTTGAAGTTCTGGAACACGAACCCAGCCTTTCGCCGCGCCGCGAGGAGTTCGGCGCCGCGCGCGCCGGAGACGGGGAGGCCGCCGTATCGGATTTCGCCGACCTCGGGCTTTTCGAGCAGCGAGGCGATCCTGATGAGCGTGGTCTTGCCCGCGCCCGAACGGCCGATGATCCCGTAGATCCTGCCCGCGGGCACGGACAGCGAAACCCCTCCGAGGACTTTGTGGGGACCGAAGGATTTCCCAATACCGCGCAGTTCGAGGGCCGGACGATCGGGATGAGGAGGATTGGCTGGGGACAGAGTGGGGGTAAGGGCTAGAGCGTCGAGGGTTGCGGCCTGTTCCGGCCGCTTCGCATGAAACATAAGGAATCTCTAATATAACTCATTGGTACTTCCTTGGCGGCACGATACCTCGAGGCAGCTTTCCCTGTCAAGCCAAAACCCCGGGAGAAGGGTTGCTTTTCTACATAAAGAAACATTTTTTGCGATTCCGCGATGCGGGCGGCACCGGAGCTCCGTAATTCCCATTTGCAAATCTCCGGAATCGGTTTTACAATTACAGGCGAAACAGCAAAAGCGCTTTCGTCGCAGGTCTCGCCTTGGGGCGTCTGGCGGAAGCATCGGTAAAAAAGGAGTGCACCATGAAAAAGATCGCTGTGCTGATGGCCCTTCTCTGCGTCGTCTCCGTCTCCGCCTTCGCCGCAGGCTCGGCTTCGTTCGCCAAGGACGGCGTTCTCATCACCCCGGGATCGCTCAACGCGAACGCGGGAGTCGGGTTCGGCTACTGGTATGGGTTCGGCGTGGGCGGCGGCGCCGAATACGCGATCGGCAAGTTCACCATCGCGGAGAAGCTGCCCTTCGTCTACGGGGCGGCGGCCCGCGTGGGGCTCTACCTCGGCAGCAGCATTCAACTCTCCGTCGGCGCCATGGGCACGCTGCACTTCAGCTGGGCGGCCCTCGGGCTTCCCGACAACATGAGCTGGATCAACAACATCGATTCCTACATCGGGCTCGGCCTGCAGGTTCTCCCCTCGGTCGGCTTCAACTCGATCGCCGGAACGAGCTATTTCCTCGCCAAGAACCTCGCCATCAACGTGGAGTCGGGTCTCTCCTCCACCTACCTCGGCGTCCTGTACAAATTCTAGGAGAGCGCGCCCCCGGGCTGCGCGACGTGGGGGCCACCCGCCGGTGCGGCGGGCGGCCCTTTTTTATGACCATCGCGGCGAGTTCCCCCGCCGACCCTCCTTTCCCCTATTCGATGGCGGGGAAGAGTCTGTCCGCGCGCAGGCCGAGGACGGGGCTTCCCGCGCTGTCGAGGCCGGCGAAGAAGGAAAGATCGAAAGGCGTGAGCCCCGCGAAACTGAAGGTCGCGGCGAAGGTCGCCCCGGCAGCGAAAGCCTTCGGCGCCTCGATCGCGGTTCCCGAGGAGAGCCAGGCGGAATCCAGATAGGCGCCGATCTCGATGTCCCTCACGAGGAAGATTTCTCCCACGCTGAATTCCAGCGAGCGGGCGAGCCAGGCCAGGTCGAGGTTGGCGACCGCGACCAAGGGTGCGGCGCCGGAGACCGCGTTGCCCCGATAGGCGTCGCCCTGTTCGAGCGCGAGCCCCTGGGCTGACAGGTCGAAGCGGCCGGCCGCCCGGCCGCGCAGGGCCAGCAGCCCGGGCTTCGCCGCGCCCGCCTCGAGCCGGAGCTCGGGGCCATAGCGCAGGCTCCCGGAAAGCGTGTCGGCGAATCCTCCAGCCCGGGCCGAGAGGAAGGGCCTCCAAAAGCCGCCGCCCCCGCCGCGCGAGATCCCGGCATCGAGGGCAAGCTGCATACGGGCTTCCCACCCCCACTCGCCTGAGTCCAGCGCGCAGGTGGCCGAGCCGCTCAGGGAAGGCCGCACGACGACATTCTCCCCTTTCGAAGTCCACGAAACGCTCGCGAGAGCCTCGAGGCTCTCGGGACTCAAGGGCAGGTCCGTCCAGGTGCCGAAGTCGCCCCAGAGCCGCGCCTCGGCGCCAAGGCGGACCGTGTCGAAGGGATTGGCCAAAAGCCCCGCCGAGGCGCCCCATTGGCGCCCCGGGTTCTGGGACAGCCCGACCAGGGAGGAGAGCGTGGCCCGGGTCGGACCCGCTCCGAAAGCGGCGGCGGCGCCCAGGTAGGCCTGGGAATCCAGGGCAAGGGGAGAGCGCTCGAAGGTGTCGGCGAGCTTGTACCTGATCTTGAGGCGCGCCGCGGGCCGCATGGGGGGCAGGCCGCCGCGGCCGAGAACGGCCAGGACCCCATCCGTCGAGAGCTGATAGCGCCTCCTCGCCTCGGCCAGGGCCGGCGGCGGCGGCGTTTCGCGCGCCGAGGCGGGCAGCCAGGCCAGCAGCGCCCCCATGGCGCGCTCCGCGCTCCGCCCGCCCCGCTCGACGATCGCGCCGGGGCTGGCGAACTGCATGTAAGAGATGTCCTCAACATCGTTCCTGATAACGAAGGGGCTCGTCTTGACGAGGTCTTGGATGCCCGCCCTCGTCTTGCCGATATCGAAGGTCCGATTGATGACCGAGAAGAGATTGTTGAGGTCGGTGTCCTTGTTGTAGAAGGCGGTCGACACGATGAGGAGGGAGGAATGCTTCGCGGCGATGTCGACGGGCACGAGGTTGCAGCTCCCCCCGTCGACGAGGAGGAAATCGCCCAGGACGGCGGGCTCGAAGATGGCGGGCATGGCGAAGGTGGCGGCCATCACCCGGGAAAAGTCGCCGGCGGAGATCTCGACCTGGCGCCGCGTGCGCAGGTCCTCGGCGGTGACGATGATGGGAATGGGGCAGTCGGCCAGGTCGAGGCGGCCGACGAGTTTCTCGATCGCGCCGATGAAGGGATCGGCGTTGATGATGCCTCCCTGAGCCGGAAACACGAGGTTGAAGAAGTACTCGAGGGGAACGGCGCTGACGACCTCGGCGATCGTGTCGGGCGACATGCCCGCGGCGTAGAGCATGCCGACGACCGCGCCCATGGAGTTGGCCACGATGAAGTCGGGCCTGACGCCCGCCTTCTCCAGCTCGCGGAGGACGCCGATATGGGCGTAGGCGCGGGCCGAGCCGCCCGCCAGGACGAGGCCGAGGGGCTCGCGCCCCGAGGCGCGCACGGCCTCGAGCCGCGCGGCGAAGGCCCCGCCGCCCACGGAGATCGGTTCGGCGATGGTCCTGAAGGTGTCGCCTGGGGGAAAGACTTCGTCGACCGACTGGGCGCGCGCGATGGGGACGCAGAGCGCCAGGATGCAGGCGGCGAGGAGGGCGGGCGCGGGAAAACGATTTCGCATGGGTGGAACTATACTATGGAGATGCGCTTTCCACCACCGGCGCTCCGCGCTTCCGGGCCAATCCCGCCGGACGGGAACGCGCCCCGGAGCGGGAGGAACGCGGCGGGCCGCGGCCGGCGGACTATCGACGAGAATGTCGTTATTTGCTATCCTATAAGGCATGAACGAACATTCCAGCGATACTGTGGAACCCCCGTCTCAGGAATCCGACCCCTTCAGTCCCGGCGGCGCCCGCCCGAGGCGCCCTTCGCCGTCCCCGGCCAGCCGGGCGGGAGCGCGCCATGATCGGTGAGCTCATCCTCGTCCTGGCCCTCATCCTTCTGAACGGTTTCTTCTCCCTCTCGGAAATGGCCATCGTCTCGTCCCGCAAGGCCAGGCTCCGCGTCGGCGCGGACGACGGCAAGAAAAACTACAGGCTCGCGCTCGGCGCGGCCGAAAAACCGGGCCGCTACCTGTCGGCGATCCAGGTCGCGATCACCCTCATCGGCATTCTCACGGGCGCCGTGGGCGGGGCCACGCTCTCGCGGGGCCTGGGCGCCTGGCTCGCCACCATTCCTCCCCTCGCGCCGATCGCGAACTCGCTCTCCGTCGCCATCATCGTCGTGCTGACCACCCTCGTATCGGTGATCTTCGGCGAACTCGTGCCGAAGAACCTCGCGCTCGCCAGGCCGGAGCCTATCGCCGCGGCCGTCATCCGCCCCCTGCGGGCGATCAGCGCGGTCTTCGACCCCCTCGTGCGCTTTCTTTCCTGGATCACTTCCTTCGTCTCGAAGAAGCTCGGATTCTCGGCCTCCGACAGGCCCGACATCACCGAGGACGAAGTGAAGATCCTTATCGATCAGGGCACCGAGTCGGGCGTCTTCGAAAATTCCGAGAAGGAGATGGTCGAGGGCGTACTCAACCTGGACGACAGGCGGGTCACCACCTTCATGACGCCGCGCACCGACGTCGTCGCCATCGACATGGCGGACGGCTTCGGCGCCGCGCGCGAGCAGCTGATCGCCCACGCGGGCTACTCGTACTTGCCCGTAGTCGAAGGCGACCTGGACAAGGTCGTCGGCATGCTCAAGGTCCGCGACGCCCTCGCCGACCTGGTGCGCGGCGGCGGGCTCGATATCGCCGCCCACATGGCCGCGCCCGTCCTGATCCCCGAGACTCTTTCCGCCCTCAAGGCGCTCGCCCTGCTCAAGGACGAATCGGCTCGGGCCGGGCTCATCGTCGACGAATACGGCGGCGTTTCGGGCCTCGTGACCATGAGCGACCTCCTCGATTCCGTGGTGGCGGGCCTCGCCCTGGGCGACTCCGACGAGGTGCCGGGCATAACCCAGCGCGGCGACGGCTCCTGGCTGGTCGACGGCACCCTGGCCATCGCCGAGTTCGCCGCCGCCATGGACATCGACGAGGAGGCCTTCGACGCCAACGCCTACGACACGGTGGCCGGCCTCGTCCTCGACTGCATGGGCTCGATCCCCAAGCCCGGCGAAAGCTGCGACTGGGATGGCCTGCGCATCGAGATCATGGACATGGACGGCCACAGGATCGACAAAGTCCTCGTGACGAGGCTGGCGCCCGTCCCGGAGGGCGACGAGGAAGAATAGGGCGGCGGGTGGCGCGGGCGCGCCTGCCGCCGCCTGCCGGGGCACAGGACAGCGTCCGGTCCGCGCCTGCCGAACCCTCAGCGCCGCGCGGCGATGGCTCTCTCGATCCGGGCGAGGGCTTCCACGATATAAGCCCGCGGGCAGGCCAGATTCATGCGCATGAAGCCCGAGCCTCCGTACCCGAACTTCGTCCCCTCGTCCAGCCAGACCTTGGCCTCGCCCATGAGGAAGCGGGCGAGTTCGGCGTCGTCCATGCCGAGGGCGCGGAAATCGATCCAGGCGAGGTAGGTGCCCTCGAGGGGGCAGAGCTTGAGCTCGGGCAGCCTGGTCGCGACGGCCTCGGCCAGGACCCGGTAATTCCCGCGCAGGTACTCGAGCATCGCCTCGAGCCAGGGCTCGCCCTTGTCGTAGGCCGCCTCGAGCGCCACGTTCCCGAACACGTTGGACACGCCGATCCCCGAATTCTCGACCGCCTGGCAGAAAGCCTCCCGCAGCCGCTCGTCGGGGATGATGGCGTTGCCCATCGTGAGCCCGGCGATATTGAAAGTCTTGTTCGGCGCGCTCAAGGTGACCGTGATCTCAGCCGCCTCCTTCGAGATCGAGGCCAGGCAGGTGTGGCGCGAACCGTCCAGAATGAGGTCGGAGTGGATCTCGTCGGCGATGACCACGAGGCCGCGCCGGGCGCAGATCTCGGCCAGCCTCTCCAGCTCGGCCTTCTCCCACACGCGCCCCACGGGGTTGTGCGGACTAGAGATGATGATAGCCCTCGTCCTGTCGTCGATGGCGCGCTCGAGCCCCTCGTAGTCCATGACGTAGCGCCCGTTCTCGACGACGAGGGGGTTCTCGACCAGCTGCCTGCCGTTGTTGAGCACGGCCGAGGTGAAGGGATGGTAGACGGGAGGTTGGATGACGACCTTGTCGCCGGGGCGGGTGTAGGCCTGCACCGCGAAGTTCATGCCGGGCACGATGCCGGGCGTGTAGCAGATCCACTCTTTTTTGATTTCCCAGCCGTTGCGGCGCCGCATCCAACCGATCACCGCCCGATAGTAGCCCTCGGAGCGCTGGGGGTAGCCGTAGATGGGGTGGGCGGCGCGGGCTTGCACGGCCTCGGCCACCTCGGGCGGGCAGGCGAAGTCCATGTCGGCCACCCAGAGGGGGATGACGTCCTCCGAGCCGCAGTGCTCGGCGCGGAGGCGCCACTTGAGGGAATCGGTGGCCCCGCGGTCGTAGACCGCGTCGAAGTCGTAGTTCATGGCTGACTTCAGTCGCCCACGCGGCGCGTGGCCACGGCGTCCGCGGCGGCGCGGCAGGACGAGGCGATCACCTCGATCTCGACGGCGCCGCCCTTCGGCAGGGCCGCGACCTGGAAAGTGCTGCGGGCGGGGTACTCCGAAGCGAAGGTCTCCGCGTAGACCGCGTTCATGCGCGCGAATTCCCCCATGTCGCGGAGGAAGACGGTGGTCTTGACGACGTCGGCGACGGTAAGGCCGAGTTCGGCCAGGACCGACGCGATGTTGGCGAGGGCTTGGCGAGTCTCGGCCTCGATTCCGCCGGGGACGAGGGTTCCGCTGGCCGGGTCGGCGCCCAGCTGTCCGGAGAGGAAGACGAGGTCGCCCGCGGCGACGGCGTGGGAATAGGGGCCGATGGCGGCCGGAGCCTTTGCGGCGTTGATGCAGCGTTTGGACATGACACACTCCTCGATTGGGATGGAATGATTATGTCCGGCCGACCGCGAAAATTCAACCGCGGGCGGCCTTATTCGCCGCGCATCTCCCTGAGATACTTGTAGATCGTGTGTTTCGTCACCCCAAGCTCCCCGGCGACCAGCTCGACCGAGCCCTTGATGTCGAAGATGCTGCGCTGCTCCAGGTTGGCCACGACGCGGCGGTTCTTCTCCGTGGGAGAGACGCCGGTTACCCTCGAGACCGCCTCCAGCTCGTCGGCGACCGCCTGCGCGACGAGTTCGCCCACGTCGGGGGCGAAGTTCTCGCCCGCGGGAGTTTCCGCCGTGGCCGGGAAAAAGTCCTTGAAGAACTGGTTGAGCGGCATCGACAGGTCGAAGTTGATGCAGAGGAAGCCGATCGGGGCGCCTTCGTCGTTGCGGATGACCATGGTCACCGCCTTGAGGGGCTTGCCGGCCTTGGTCATCGAGAAGTAGGGGCCGACGATGCTGTTCTCGGTGCCCACGACCTTGGTGGCGACCTTGAGGCCGAGATCGGTGATGGGCGC
>JAJTBU010000098.1 GCA_021286735.1 bacterium | reverse complement strand
GACTTGCCCAGATCCTCCAGGGAGTGGACGACCACCTCGCAGCCCTTGCCGAAGGTGCCCGCGATCGTGTCGGCGACAAGGTCGTAGCGAGCGAGGATTTCCTTGTCGCGCTCGGTGAAGACGCGTTTCTCGTGCGCGCTGATCTCGTCGGGATCCGCGGGCTTCTTGATTTCCTTGGCGATCATGTCACCTTCCTCGGTTCCACTGGGAATGCCAGGAACCACTGGTGTATGAGAGCCCCCGGCACAAGTTCCGGATGGAAGGTCGCGCCGAGGATGGAGCCTTCGCGGACGAGGACGGGGCTGCCGCCGAGCGAGGCGAGCACCTCGACTCCCGGTCCGACCCTCGTGACCTTGGGGGCGCGGATGAAGACGCCTTCGATCTCGCGGACGCCGGGCACCGAGGTAGCCAGGGGGGCGCGGAAGGAGTCGACCTGCGTTCCGTAGGCGTTGCGCTGGACGGTTATGTCCATCACGCCGAGGCCGGGCTGCCTGCGTCCCTCGATGTCCGCGGCGAGGAGGATGAGCCCCGCGCAGGTGCCGAAGACGGGCATGCCGGCCAGGATCCTGTCGCGGAAGGCGTCCAGGAAGTTGAAGCGCTGGAGCAGCGAGCCCATGACGGTGCTCTCGCCGCCGGGGATGACGACGCGGTCGGCGCGCTCCAGCTCGGCGCGGGTGCGGATCTCGAAGGCTTCGGCGCCGGCCTGGCGCAGGGCGGCGATGTGGGCCGCGTAGTCTCCCTGGAGGGCGAGCACGCCGACCTTTCCGCCGGCGCGCCTGTCGGGTGAGGCGACCATGCCGCTCACCACCCCCTCACGGCCATCTTGTCGTTCTCGCCCAGCTGGGAGATGCCGATGCCGACCATGGGCTCGCCAAGGTCCTCGGAGAGCTCGGCCAGGACTTTCGGATCCCTGTAGTTGACGACGGCGCCGACGATCGCCTTGGCGCGGCGGGCGGGGTCGCCCGACTTGAAGATGCCCGAGCCGACGAAGACGGACTCGGCGCCGAGCTGCATCATGAGTGCGGCGTCGGCCGGGGTGGCGATGCCGCCCGCCGAGAAGTTGGGCACGGGGAGCTTGCCGGTCTTGGCGATCTCGTAGACCAGCTCGAAGGGGGCGCCGAGTTCCTTGGCCGCGGTCATGAGTTCCTGGTCGGGCAGGCGGGTGAGCCGCGCGATGCCGTCCACGACGGCGCGCATGTGCTTGACCGCCTCGACGACGTCGCCGGTGCCGGGCTCGCCCTTGGTGCGGATCATGGCCGCGCCCTCTCCGATGCGGCGCAGGGCCTCGCCGAGGTCGCGGCAGCCGCAGACGAAGGGCGACACGAAGTCGTGCTTGTAGACGTGGTACTTGTCGTCGGCCGGGGTGAGGACCTCGGACTCGTCGATGAAGTCGATGCCGAGCGCCTCGAGGATGCGGGCCTCGACGAAATGCCCGATGCGGCACTTGGCCATCACGGGGATCGACACGGTGTCCTGGATTTCCTTGATCATCTTGGGATCGGACATGCGGGCCACGCCGCCCTGGGCGCGGATGTCCGCGGGGACGCGCTCGAGGGCCATGACGGCGACGGCGCCGGCTTCCTCGGCGATCTTCGCCTGCGCGGCGTTGGTGACGTCCATGATGACGCCGCCCTTGAGCATCTCGGCCAGGCCGATTTTCGTCTTCCATGCGGCGCTCTGCCGGGCGGACCAGAATACTGTATCCATATCAGACTCCTTGGCGTTAAGTGCGCGGATTGTGAATAGCGATAAGCTATACCATATTTAGCGATTATGCAAGTTTGCCGGGCGGCGGCGGGGACCCGCGGAAACGGGGCGAAGCGGAGGGTGTCGCCGCCGCCGGGCGGTGCGCCGCCACTTAAACAGCGCCGGCGGCCGTGCTAGAATCGCGCCCATGAACGTGCTACTCACCGGGGCCTCCGGCCTCCTCGGCCGCGCGGTATTCGCCCGGCTTTCCAAGCGGGACGACCTGGCGCTCACGGCGGTCGCCTATTCCCGGGCGACGCCGCCCTACGTCAAGGCCGACATCCGGGATCCCGAGGCGATAGAGCGGCTCTTCGCCGCGGCCAAGCCGGCTTTCGTGGTCCACGCCGCCGCCGAGCGCCGCCCCGACGTGGTCGACAAGGACCCCGCCCAGGCCAGGGCGCTCAACGTGGCCGCCACCGGGGCGATGGCCGCGGCCTGCGCTCGGCACGGCGCCTTCCTCCTCTACATCTCCACGGACTATGTCTTCGACGGCACGAACCCGCCCTACTATCCGGACTCGCCCGTGCACCCGATCAACGAGTACGGCATCATGAAGCTCGAGGGCGAGCGATGCGCGGCGGCGGCCCTCGCCGGCGGCGCCCAGGCCGGCGGCGCATCCGCGGGCGCCGGAAAGCCGCGCGCCTGCACCCTGCGTATCCCCATCCTCTACGGCCCGGTCGAGCGCCTCGAGGAAAGTTCGGTGAGCGAGCTGGCCCTCCTCCTCGTGCGCCGCGAGCCCTGCGCCGTGGAGCATTGGGCGAGCCGCTACCCCGCCCACGTCGACGACATCGCCGCCGCCATCGAGAAGATCATCGACGCTTACGCCGCGGATTCGCCGGCGCTCGCCTCCCCCGCCCCCGGGAAGCTCCCCACCTTCCAGCTCTCGGGCCCGCGCCCCTTCACCAAATACGAAATGCTCATGTCGATGGCGCGGGCCCTCGGCATGGACGCCTCCTTCGCGCGGCCGAACGCGGCGCCGCCCGCGGGCGCGCCCCGCCCCAAGGACTGCAGGATGGACACCTCCGCCCTCGAGTCGCTGGGCTACAGGCCCGCGGTCGACTTCGACGAAGCCATCGGGCGCGCGATCGCGCCGTTCTTCCAGGCGCAGGCGAGGTGAAACGCGCCGGACCGTCAGTCTTCGCGGCCGCGCTCGCCGCCGCCCTCCTCCTCGGCGCCTGCGCGAGCGCGCCTCCTACGGCCCCCGGACAAGCGCCGGCTGCCGGTTTGGCGGCGGCCGCAACCCCAGCCCCGCCGCCGGCCGCGCGAGCGGTAGCCGCCCAAGCGGCCTCGGTCCAGGAGCGCGCCTTCCGCGAGTTCTACGCCGCGCGCGGCATCCCCGAGCTGCCCTCCTCGCCGCCGAAGACCTACTTTTCCAGCGACGAATGGGCAGCCCGCGCCCTCGAGCTCGCCCGAGGCGCCAAGGACTACATCCTCATCTCGACCTTCCTCATCAACAGCCACGAGGTGAACCGCGCCATCCTCGAGACCCTGGCGCGCAAGGCGGCCGAAGGCGTCAGGGTCTACGTCATCTTCGACTCCTCGGCCTACTTCACCTACATGCCCGACATGACGACCTTCCTGCCGACCGCCCTCGCCTATTTCCGCGGCACGAAGGTCCGCGTGGCCGAGTACAATCCCATAACGGGCGCCAAGCTCTTCGCCCTGCCCTCGCTGTTCGAGCGCGACCACCGGAAATTCTGGGTCGTCGACGGCGAGCGCGTCGCCCTTGGCGGCATGAACCTCAACTACTACTCGCTGGCCCCCTCGGGGCACTACAGCAACATCGACACCTTCGTGGAGATCGAGGGAGCCGAGCCCGCCCGGCGCATGGTCGCCTCCTTCTGCGACACCTGGAACCGGAATTCGCCCGGCCCCATCGAGGCGGAGGACTTCCGCATCCGCGAGCGCCCCGCGGACAGCTCCGTGTGGCTCGTCGACCAAAAGCCGGGCAAAGGCTCGTCCGTGGACGCGCTCTTCGACTCCTTCTTCCAGAACGCCGAGAAGGAACTCTGGCTCCTCCAGGCCTACGCCTTCACCACGCCCGCCCTCATCAAGAAAGTGGCCTCGGCGACGAAGCGCGGCGTGAAGGTCCATCTCGCGCTCTCGGCCAACTCCTTCCGGCTCTCCTACGACTACGCCGCGAAATACTGCGCCGAGGACCTCATCGAGGCGGGGGCGAGCGTCTACATGTTCGATCCGCCCGACCACTCTTTTCTCCACTACAAGCTCCTCCTGGCCGACGGCCGGGTGGCGGCCTTCGGGAGCCCGAACTACAATTTCAGGTCGCAGTACCTCTCGCGCGAGCTGGCGGTCGTGAGCGCCGACCCCGCCACCGCGGCGGCGGCGATGCGGAACGTGGAGGGGCTGATGCGCCATGCCAGGCCCGTCACCCTGGAGGAGGCCAAGGGCTACCGCGGCCCGAAATACCTGGCTGCCTACCTCGAAATGCTGTTCGGAGGCTGATGCCATGTCGACGCGAACGGCGCGCGGCCGAGCCGCGCTCATCCTCGCCGCCATCTTCTCGCTCCTCGCGGCCCCGCCCGCGGCGGCGGGCACCGGAGGCCGTTTCAGCCTGAGCTACGCCGTCTCCCTGGAAGGCTTCGGCTCGGCGCTCTTCGGCGCGGGCGAATACGCGGAGTTCGCCCTCGCGGCGGGCTGGGAGACGAGGGGCGGCCTCGGCGCCAGCCTGTCGGCCCGCCTCCTCGCCCCCATCAACCCGCCGGACATCGGCGACTCCCTCGTCGGCCTCGGCGCCGAACTATCGCTCGGGCGCCTCCAGCGCCACCCCCTGGCCTGGATGTCGCCGCGGAGCACGGCTCTGGCGCCCTCCGTCGGAATCGCCGCCTACTTCCCCCTGAGCGGCGCCGACTCGCCGCGCTATGTCCTGGAGGCCGAGCCTATCCGCCTCTACTCGGGCTACGGCTACCTCGCCCTCGGCTCGCCCAGCCTCGTGCTGGACGAATTCCTGGCGCCGGCGGGCTGGGGACTCGCGCTTTTTAAGTTCTCCTATCTCCTGCGATGAGGCGAGGGCCACCATGAAGTGCAATAAACGTTCAGTATCGCGCATTTTTCTCGCATTTTTGCTGCTCGTCGGCGCGGCGGGCATCGCCGGAGCCCAGGATCTCTCCTTTTCGCTCGGCGGCTGGTCCTTCTTCCCCGACGCCGAAGGGCGCCTGCCCGCCGGCGATCCGGGGCTCTTCGCCTCTGCCGGCGCGACCTGCGGCCTCGGGCTCAGGCTCGAGCTCGGCGCCTCCCTGATTCCGCGCCTCACGCCGACTCCCCTCCGGGACCTCTTCGCGGAGGCCCACCTCGGGCTCTCCCTCCTGGCCGACCGCGCGAGGCTGCCCGCCGCGCCGACGATGTACCTGAATTCCATCGTCGACCTGGGGACGATCGTCGGCTGGCGAGACCTCGACTCAGGATCGCCCGCCTTTTCGAAGGCGATCTTCGCGCGGCTCACCCCGGTCGCGATCGGGTCGCTCTACTACGGCAGGCGCGACCGTCTTTTCTCCCTCGGCGTCATGTACGACTTCGATGAAGGGACCGCCAACATCTTCGCCAGCCTGATCGCGGCGGATTTCAGCCTTGCGCCGCCTCCCAAAGTCCGCTAGGCTCGGGGCATGGACCGCGAATCGATGCGCGCGATCTTCGCGCGCGCCACGGTGGGCATAGCCGGAGCCGGAGGCCTGGGCTCGAACTGCGCCGTCGCCCTGGCGCGCGCCGGAGTCAAGCGCTTCGTGATCGCCGATTTCGACGCCGTGTCGGCGCCGAACCTCGACCGTCAATACTACTTCCTGGCCCAGGTGGGCCGCCCCAAGGTGGAGGCCCTGGCCGAGAACCTCGCCGCCATCGACCCTTCGGTGGCTGTCTCGGCCCACCGCCTGCGCCTCGACCCGGAAACCGCGCGCTCGCTCTACGCGGGATGCGACGCCATCGTCGAAGCCTTCGACGACGCGGGCGCCAAGGACATGCTGATCGAAACCTGCCTGGCCGCCTTCCCCGGGACGCCCATCGTCGGAGCTTCCGGACTGGCGGGAGTGGGCGGTTTCGAGGCGATCCGCGTGGCGCGCAGCGGGAACCTCTACCTCTGCGGCGACTTCGAGAGCGAGGTTTCGGAGCAGTTGCCGCCGGTGGCCCCACGCGTCGCCATCGTCGCCAATCTGGAGGCCGACCTCGTGCTCGGCCTGCTCCTGGCCGCCGGAGAATCGCGCGCCCTTGCGCCGGGGGCGAAACTCCCTTAGGCTTTAGTGCGAGGATTCAGGAGGCCGCCATGGAGGATCTCGTTCAGGAAGCCTTGCTTTCCCCCGATCTGAAGCGCCTTGTCGACGCGGGCGACCTTGAGGGCCTGCGGAGTTTCTTCGCCGCGATCGCCCCAGCCGACGCCGCCGAACTCCTTCTCGCCCTCTCCCCCGAGGACGCGATCGCCGCGCTGGAGTCCTTGGGAGAGAACGGCGCCGCCCCCATCTTCCGCCTTCTTCCCGCAGCCTACAAAACCGAAATAACCGAGCTTCTGGACGATGCCGATGTCGCCGAGCTCCTCGCCTCGCTGGCGCCGGACGACCGCGCCGACCTCTACGACCTGCTG
This sequence comes from bacterium, assembly GCA_021286735.1. Classification (GTDB taxonomy): domain Bacteria; phylum Spirochaetota; class Spirochaetia; order Treponematales; family Rectinemataceae; genus JAJTBU01. Next base: position 1,475 of record JAJTBU010000098.1, on the reverse strand, counting down.
CCCGACGCCCGAAAGCGGGCGGCGCTCGCGGCCCTGCGGTCCGGGGAGGCGACCTCCTGCGCCGCGCTCGCGCGCTACCCCGACGGCAGCGCCGGCGCGCTGATGACCGACGAATATCTGGCGATGGGGATGGGCGCGACGGCGGGCGAAGCCCTGGCCGCCATCAGGCGCGAGGGTGAGCGGGCTGTCGCCTGCGGCTCCGTGTTCGTCGTCGACGACCGTCTGGTCCCCAAAGGCGCCATCCCGCTGTCGGCGATCGCCGCGGCGCCGGAGGGCGCGCTTCTGGCGGATTTGGCGAAAGGGGCGCCGCGGCGCGTCGGCGCCCTGGACAGGGCCGGCGAAGTCTTCCGGGAATTCCGCTGCTACGGGCTGACCTGCCTGCCCGTCGTCGACGCCGAGGAGAGGCTCGTCGGCGTGATCGCCCACGACGACATGCTCGCGGCCCTGGAGCGGGACCGCACGGCGGCTCTCGAACGCTTCATGGTCATAGCCGGGCCCCACCAGAACCTGCCCTACGCCCACCGCTCGATCGGCGAACAGTACCGCGCGCGGCTGGGATGGCTCATCGTCCTGACGGCCCTGGGCTTCGCCGCCGGCGCCGCCCTCCAGGCCTTCGAGAACGCATATGCCGCCCTCATGATCCTCATCTTCTACATTCCCGTGATGGCGGGCATGGGGGGAAGCGCCGCGGGGCAGTCGGCCGCGACCGTCATCCGCGCGCTCGCGCTGCGCGAGCTTCAGCCCGGGGACGCGCTCCGGACAGTCTGGAAGGAGGCGCGCGTCGGCCTCCTCCTCGGTCTGACGATCGGTGTCCTGCTCTTTGTGAGGATCATCCTGGAAGCGTCGGTGTCGCACATGCAGATCGCCGGCGCCCTCACCGCGCTGGATATCGGCATCGCCGTTGGGCTGGCGCTGGCCATCCAAGTCTGCCTGGCCGCGGCGATCGGGGCGGGCCTGCCCTTTATCCTGGCATGGTTCGGCGCCGATCCATCCTTCGCCTCGGGTCCCGGGCTGGCCGCCATCCTCGATATCCTGGGGCTTCTCGTCTACTTTGCGGTGGCGGGTGCGATACTTCGCCTTTAGGCGCGCCTCCGGGCGCGCCCTAGCTGGCGGCCACGCGCCGCAGGCTGGCGAGGTAATCACCGGCGAGCAGAGCCGCGCAGGGGCCGAAATCGCCCGCCGAAACAGCGGCCGGCAGGGAATCGGGCACGATGGCGCTGTAGAGGCAAAAGGAATAGAGGACGCTCGTCCGCGCCACGGCATCGTCGCCGCAGGGCAGGCCGAGCGCGCCTGAGACGATCCGGGCCAGATCCTCGACAAAGCGGCGCTGCCCCTCGAGGATCGCCGCCGAGGCGCCCGATGTCCCCGCGCCCAAGAGGTGGGCCCTCGTCACGTTCGGATAGGTCTTGCCGCCCTTCAGCAGATAGAGAATCAGCGCCTCGACGCCCTTGCCTATCTCGGCGGGCGCCACATCC
>JAJTBU010000097.1 GCA_021286735.1 bacterium | reverse complement strand
GCCCTCCTGGGCGAGACGATCCTCGGCCAGCCGGCTCCCGACGCCGCCACGCCCGAGGCGGGCCTGGCCTACGCCCGCGATTTCATCGCGAAGTGGAAGGGCGCCGACCTGATCCGGCCCATGATCGCCCCGCACGCGCCCTACACGGTGGACGCCTCCTGGCTCGCAAAATTGCGCGACGAGGCCGAGCGCCTGGACGTCGACCTGATGATGCACATCGCCGAGATGGACTTCGAGCACAAGAAGTTCGCGGCGAGCCACGGCTCGGTGATGAAGTACCTGGACTCGATCGGAGGCTTCCTCTCGCCCAGGCTGCTTGGCGTGCACATGATCTTCCTGGACGATGACGATATCCGCCTGGCGGCCAAAAGCGGCATGCGCGCCTCCCACTGCCCCGCGTCCAACGCCAAGTCGGGCAGGCCGATAAGCCCCGCCTGGCGCCTGCGGGAAGCGGGCGTCCCCCTCGGGCTGGCCACGGACGGCCCCCTTTCGGGCAACGGCATGGACATGCAGGGCGTGCTCAACCTCTACCCCAAGCTGCAGAAGGTCAGGGAGGGGCGGCGCGAGCTCCTGCCCGCTCGCGAGGCCCTGCGGGCGGCGACGCTCGGCGGCGCCGAGGCGCTCCGCATGGAGACCTCGATCGGCTCGATCGAAGTGGGCAAGGACGCCGACTTCATCTTGGTCGACCTGGACGCCTTCAATCTCCAGCCCGTCTACGACTGGTACTCGACGGCGGTCTACGCCCTGCGCCCGCAGAACGTGGAGTCGGTCTTCGTGAAGGGCAGGCAGATCGTCGCGGACCGCCGGATGACCGGCTTCGACCAGGACGAGGCGATGCGGAAGATGATGGCCATGAAGGCCGGATGCTCGGCCTATCTCGCCGCCATCGGCCAGACCGCCGCCTCCTGAGGATTCAAGAAATTTCCGCTTGCGCGGGCGCCTGATCGGATATAGTATTCGCCCCTAGAAAAAGGGGAGTAGTGGGGGCCCGCGCCTTGCGGGCCCGAAACGGATCGTCAGCACGGCGAAAGCGGTTCCCGTAGAGGGTTCCAGCCTTCCGCCCGGTTCGTTTCATCCATCGGAGATCCGCAAGACCTTTCTCCAACGAGCGTCAGCGTCGGGGAGAAAGGTATGCCGCCTTCCTGCGCGCGCGGGAGGTCGTGACATGTGGTATCTGAAGACGGCGGAGGCGACGGCGAGGGAACTCGACGTCGACATCTCGGCGGGGCTCTCCTCGGCCGAGGCCAAACGGCGCCGCGACGAATGGGGTCCAAACCAGCTCGCGGAAAAAAAGAAAAAACCCCTCATCGCCCTCCTCCTCGAGCAGATCAACGATACGCTCATCTACATCCTCCTCGCCGCGGCGACAATCTCGGCCCTGCTCGGCGAAGTTTCGGACGCCGTCATCATCCTCCTCGTCGTCGTGCTGAACGCCGTCATGGGCGTCATCCAGGAGGCGAAGGCCGAGAAGGCGCTCGACGCGCTCAAGAAGCTTTCGAGCCCCCGCGCCCTGGTCAGGAGGGACGGGAAGGTCGCCGAGATCGAGGCGGCCGAGATCGTCCCCGGCGACGTGATCCTGATCGACGCGGGGCGGGTCATCCCCTGCGACCTCCGCTGGGTCGAGAGCGTCAACCTCAAGGTCGAGGAATCCTCGCTCACGGGCGAGTCGGTGCCCGTCGACAAGGACGCGAAGCTTAGCCTGGCCGACCAGAAAGCCCCGCTCGGGGACCGCAGGAACATGGGCTATCTCTCCACCCAGGCGACCTACGGCCGAGGGCTGGGCATCGCCGTGGCCACGGGCATGAAGACCGAGATCGGCGCCATCGCCGGCATGCTCGGAAGCGCCGAGCCCGAACAGACGCCCTTGCAGAAAAAGCTCGAGGATTTCGGAAAGAAGCTCGGCGCGGCCATCCTCGCGCTCTGCGGGGCAATGTTCGTCGTGGAGCTGGGCGTCGCCTTTGCCCACGAAGGCCGGCTGCCCGCCGGCAAGGGGATAGTCGAATTCTTCCTCGAGGCGGTGAGCCTGGCGGTGGCGGCGATCCCCGAGGGGCTCCCCGCCATCGTGACGATCGTGCTCGCGCTCGGCGTGCGGCGGATGATCGCCAGGAACGCCCTCGTGCGGCGGCTCCCCGCTGTGGAGACCCTCGGATCGGTGAACGTGATCTGCTCGGACAAGACGGGCACCCTCACCATCAACAAGATGACGGTGAAGCGGGCGGCTTGCGACGGCATCGCGGGAAACCTCGATCTCCTCGCCCCGAAGGAGAGGGAAGCGCACCGCCTCCTCCTCGAGGGATTCTCGCTCTGCACCGACGCGACGCATTCGGCCGGCGGCTCGACCGGCGATCCGACGGAGGTCGCCCTCCTCGTCATGGGCTCGAAGTTCGGCGTCGAGAAGGACGCCTTGCTCGAGTAACTGCCGCGGACGGGCGAGCTGCCCTTCGATTCGGCCCGGAAGCTCATGACCACGGTGCACCGCGGCGCGGGGCGGAGCGAATCGGTCGCCTACACGAAGGGGGCGGCCGACGTGCTGATCCAGCGCTGCACGAGCCTGTGGCATCAGGGGCGCGTCGAGGCGATGACCGAGGAGCACAGGGCGCGCATCCTCGCCGAGGCGACCTCCATGGCCAAGGACGCCCTGCGCGTGCTCGGCCTGGCCCGCCGCGCCGGGTCCCCCGAGGATCTCGAGCGGCCGCAGGCTTCCGAGACTCTCGAGGCGGGCCTGCCCTTCATCGGGCTGGTCGGCATGATCGACCCGCCCCGCCTCGAGGTGAAGGCTTCCATCGCCGAGTGCGCGAAATCGGGGATCATCACGGTGATGATCACAGGCGACCACCGCGACACGGCCTTCGCCATCGCGCGGGAACTCGGCATCGCGACGGCTCCGGAGCAGGTGCTCTCGGGCGTCGACGTCGACGGCATGGACGATACCGAGCTGTCGCAGGAGGCTAAGCGCGTCAGGGTCTTCGCGCGCGTGTCGCCGGAGCACAAGGTGCGGATCGTCGAGGCGTTCAAGCGGAACGGCAATATCGTCTCGATGACGGGCGACGGCGTCAACGACGCGCCGAGCCTCGAGGCGGCCGATATCGGCGTGGCGATGGGGATCACGGGCACCGACGTGGCCAAGGGGGCCGCTGCGATGGTCCTCACCGACGACAACTTCAAGACCATCGTCGCCGCGATCGCCGAGGGCCGCAACATCTACGCCAACATCAGGAAGGCGATCCTCTTCCTCCTCTCATGCAACGCCGGCGAGATCATCGCGATTTTCGGGTCGATCGTCGTGGGATGGATTCCGCCACTCCTGCCGATCCACATCCTCTGGGTGAACCTCGTCACGGACGTCTTGCCAGCCCTCGCCCTCGGCGTGGACCCCGGCGATCCCGAGGTGCTCAAGGACAAGCCGCGCGACCCGAAGGAGAGCCTCTTCGCCAACGGCGGCTTCCGCTTCATGCTCGGCAACGGCGCTCTCATCGGACTCCTGACGATAGGGATCTACCGCCTCGGCTATTCGCTCTATCCCGTCGCCGAGGGCGTCAACGCCCGCGCCCAGACGATGGCCTTCGCCGTGCTGTCCCTGTCCCAGCTCTTCCACGCCTTCAACGTGCGGCATCCGCGCCATTCGATCTTCAAGATCGGCTTTTTCAGCAATCCCTACCTGGTGGGCGCCCTCGTGGCGGGAGCCATCCTCCAGGGCGGGGTCATCTGCATAGCCCCCATAGCAGGGGTCTTCAAGGTTGCCGCGCTGAGCCTGGCCGACTGGGGGCTCGTCCTCCTCTTCTCGGTCTGCCCCCTCGTCCTCAACGAGCTGAAAAAGCTCGCCTCGGGGCTGCTGAAGCCCCCCGCGCCGAGGGGCTAGGCGGCGCGCGGCATCGGCCGCGCAAGAGCGCGCTTTCGATAAAAACGACGAGGGCCGGACGGCATGAATGCCGTCCGGCCCTCGTTTTCACCCCGGCGCTGAGGCTGCGCCGTCGGACGCCGTCTACATGTCCATCGTAGACCTATAGGGAACCTGGCTCCCGCGGAACTCGGCCTTGGCCGCCTCCAGGAGCTCGGGTTCGGCCGCCAGGCGGAAGCCCGCCGCGGCCATGCAGAGCCCCGCCCAGCGCATGGCCTTGAAGGCCCAGGTGCCGCCCGACGCCGCGCAGGACTGCCAGGTGTGGGCGCCGACGCCCAGAGGCCAGGTGGCGGCGTTCATCTGCCCCACGGGGACCACGTAGGACACGTCTCCCGTGTCGAGGGAGCCGCCCAGCCTGCAGCCTGAGCCGAAATCCCCGAGCTTCTGGTGGATGGGGGCCGCGAGCAGGTCGAGGGGCGCCCCGATCGGGACGAGGGTCGCCTTCCGATCCTCGGGATCGACGGTGGCCTGGAGGGCGGCCGCGAAGGCGAGTTCCTCCTCCGTGGGGACGGGAAGGGGCGCCTGGGCCATGACCTGGGCCAGGAGGTCCTGGATCGCATCGTTCGGCCGGTAATCGCACTTGCCCGCCTTGATCTCGTAGGTGAAACTCGTCTCGGTCATGAGGGAGGCTCCCTCGGCGGCCTTGAGGATGCGCGCGAAGGCGGCGGGGATCTTGTCGGCGGTGGGGGCGCGCAGGTACATCGCCGTGGCGGCGTGGGCAGGCACGATGTTGGGCCTGTCCCCCCCGTCGGTGATCACGTAGTGGAGGAGTATGTCCCTGGCCAGGTGCTCGCGCATGAATTCGAGCGAGAGGTTGAAGAGCTGGACGGCGTCCAGGGCCGAACGGCCGGCCTGGGGAGCCATGCCCGCGTGGCTCGCCCTGCCCTTGAAGGAGAAGACGAGGCTCAGGTTGGCGCTCGTGGTGTAGCGGTGCGGCGTGTTCACGTCGGCGCCGTGCCAGGTCATCACCGCGTCGGCGTCGGAAAAGCGCCCCGCCTTGACCATGGGGATGCGCCCCAGGGCCTCCTCGGCGGGACAGCCGTAGAACCGGACTCTTCCCGGAATTCCCCCTTCCTCGAGGAGGCGCGCGAGGGTCTCCGCCGCGGCGAGGGAGCCCGCGCCGAGGAGGTTGTGCCCGCAGGCGTGGCCGGGCGCCCCCTCCACGAGGGGCCGCTTCTCGGCGGCGCAGGCCTGGGACATGCCGGGCAGGGCGTCGTACTCGCCCATGAAGGCGATGATCGGTCCGCCCGAGCCCTTCTCGGCGACGAAGGAATACTTCATCTCGGGATATTCCGTCACCGCGAAGCCCTGGGAGGCGAGGCGCTCGCGGTAGATCGCCGAGGACCGCTCCTCGCGGAAGGCCGCCTCGGGGTGTTCCCATATGTCGCGGGCGATGCCGTCGTAGACGGCGGCGTTGGCGGCCACGAAGGCGGCCGCGGCTGCGATAGCCGGCGATCCGGCCGGCTCGGGGCTTTTCGCCACAACTTGCGTGTTCATAGTGCTCCTTGCGATTCTCGCGGCGGGCTCGCCCCGCGGCGTCGAAGGGGCCGGCGCGACGCCCGCCCCGGTGAATGCTAAAGTCCGGACTTCGCCTTGACGCGCTCCTGGCCTTCCTTCGCGAATTTGAAGGCGGGGGAAAGGGCGAGCGCCTTGCCGTACATCTCGTAGGCTCTTTTGTACTGCCCCAGGTTCTCCTTGGCGACGCCGAGCCTGTACCACCAGTAGTACATGCCCTGCTCCATGGCCGTGGCGGTGGAGAAGGCGATGTCGGCGTGCTCGTACTTCTTCAGGCGCATGTAGCATTCGCCCACGTAGTAGTAGGCGCTGGACATGCGCTCTTCCCCGGGGGGAGCCAGCTCGAAATAGCTGGCGAAATACTTGAGTGCCTCGTCGCTGCGCTCGAGGAAATACAGGGATTCCGCCAGGGTCTCCATGATCCTGAAATCCTTGACCGTCCTGAGCGCCTTCTGGGCGGCCGCGACGACGTCCTTGTGGCGCCCCAGCCGGAAGAGGTTCCAGCACTGGAGGCTCAGGTAGTCGGCATTGCCGGGCTCGGCGGCGAGAAGCTTCTCGACGGCGGCCAGGGAGGAGTTGAAGGCTTTCGCGGCGTCGGCTTCCTTGCCGCCGGACTGGAGCTGGCGGCCGTACTGGTAGGCCTGGGCGGCCTTCTGGTAGGCGTCGGAGGGCTGGGCGGCGGGAGCCGCGGGGGCGGTGCCGGCGGAGGGGGGCTTGGGCGCCGCGGGCTGTGCCTGGGCGACCCTCGCGGGCGCCTGCCCGAAGGCGGAGGACGCCGCGGAGAGCAGGGCGGCCATGCAGAGGGCTGCTGCGATCGCCGGGGAGGCCGCGCCGGCGCGCCGCCTTCCTTCAGTCCTCACTGCAGCACCTCGTTGATGGCCGCGGCGGCGCGCCTGCCCTCGCCCATGGCGAGGATGACGGTGGCCGCGCCGAGCACTATGTCGCCGCCGGCGTACACGCGGTCGATGCTGGTCTTCTGCTTTTCGTCGACGAGAATGTGGCCGCGGCGGTCCACTTTGAGTTCGGGGGTCGTGCGCGAGATGAGGGGGTTCGATTCGTTGCCCACGGCCACGATCACGGTGTCGTAGGGCACCACGGTCTCGGAGCTGCGGATGGCCACCGGGCTGCGCCTGCCCGAGGTGTCGGGCTCGCCCAGCTCGAAGGCGGTCACCTCCAGGGCGATGACCCGACCGTTCTGGTCGCCCATGACGCGCGCGGGACTGCGCAGGAAGTCGAAGACGACGCCCTCCTCCATCGCGTGCGCGATCTCCTCCGCGCGCGCGGGCATCTCCTCGCGGGTGCGGCGGTAGAGGATGTGCACCTCCTCGGCGCCCAGGCGCAGGGCCATGCGCGCCGAGTCCATGGCGACGTTGCCGCCGCCCAGCACCGCCACCCGCCTGGAAGGATAGAGGGGCGTGGCCGCCTCGCCGCGCCGGTAGGCCTTCATCAGGTTGGTGCGGGTCAGGTATTCATTCGCGCTGAACACGCCGACGAGGTTCTCGCCGGGAATGTCCATGAATTTGGGCAGGCCCGCCCCCGTGCCGATGAAGGCGGCGTCGAAGCCGTCCTCGCCCAGGAGGGATGAGAGCCTGCGGGTCCGCCCCACGAGGTAGTTCATCTCGAAATCGACGCCCATGGATTCGACGACCTCGGCCTCCGAGGCGACGAGGGCCTTGGGCAGCCTGAATTCGGGGATGCCGTAGACCATGACGCCGCCGGCCTTGTGGAAGGCCTCGAAGACCACGACTTCGTGGCCCTGGCGGCGCACGTCGACCGCGCAGGTGAGGCCGGCGGGGCCGGCGCCCACGATGGCCACTCTCTTGCCGGTCGGGGCCGCGGCCCTCGGGGCGGCGAGCGAGCCGGAGCTCCGCTCCCAGTCGGCCACGAAGCGCTCGAGCCTGCCGATCTGCACGCCCTTCTCCACGCTTCCCAGAGCCTTGCCGACCGTGCAGGGCAGTTGGCACTGCTTCTCCTGGGGGCAGACGCGCCCGCAGATCGAGGGCAGGAGGTTGGTTTGCTTGATGACCGCCGCCGCGCCCGCGAAGTCTCCTTCGCGCGCCTTGGCGATGAAGCCGGGGATGTCGACGCGCACGGGGCAGCCGCCCACGCAGGGCGCGTTCCTGCACTGGAGACAGCGCTCGGCCTCGACCATGGCCTGCTCCGGGGTGTAGCCCGTCGCCACCTCGCTCATGTTCGCGCGCCTGACCTCCGCATCCTGGGTGGGCATCTCCTGAACGGGAATGGCCATCCTCGACCGCGGTGTCTGGGGGGTGGAACGGATGCGCTCGAGCTCGATTCTCGCGGTGTTGTCTTGGTTCATAGTGTCCTTGTGGCTCATGTCAGGCCTTTCCGGCGCCGGGCCGAGCCGAGGCGTTCGCCTCGGTAGTGGCGTTCGCCACGGTAGCCGCGCCCGTCTCGAGCGACCCGATCGCCAGCTCCAGGTGGCAGCG
>JAJTBU010000096.1 GCA_021286735.1 bacterium | reverse complement strand
TATGGAAGGATCATCGAGGGCCTCTCCGCAATCGATGCGGTCGAGTGGGAGACCATCCCAGAGCTCGTGATTTCGGTGGAGGACGCGAAAAAGGCTGCGGCCAGGCTCGCCGGAGCCCGCGTCGACGCACTCGTCTGCATTTCGGGCACCTTCCACCTCGGGCACCTCGTCCTTGAGTTGAAAAAGCAGATCAAGGCGCCGGTCCTGCTCTGGGGGCTCGACGAGCTTCCGTACAACGGCGGCAAGATTCGGCTCAATTCAGTATGCGGCGTCAACCTGGACGCGTCAAACCTCTACAAGGCCGGCATCGACGATTATCGCGCCATCGTCGGCAATTCCATCGATCAGGATTGGGTCGACGCGATCCGCGTCATCGTGGCCTTGCGGGAATCGCACGTGGGCATCATCGGGTATCGCGCCGACGGTTTCTTCAACCTTTCGGTGGACGACCCTTCCCTCTACGGCGCCACAGGCGTGCTCGTCGACCACTTCGAGCTCAGCGACGTCTACGCGACGAAAGCCGAAGCGGCAGCCGTCGCGGAGAGAGAAAGCGCTGTCCGCTCGCTCTTCGATGTCTCCGAGCTGAGGCTGGAACAAATCCAGAAGGTCGCCGAACTTTCCGCGAAGCTCGACGCCTTCTGCCGGAGCAGGAGCATCGACGCTCTGGCCATCCGTTGCTGGCCGGAGTTCGCCCGCGACTTCGGCGTTTCGCCCTGCGCCGCGATGTCCCTCCTCCAGTCGGAAGGGCGCATCCTCGCCTGCGAAGGCGACCTTGAGGGAGCTTTGTCGATGGTCGCCCACAGGGCGATCGGCGCCGAGACGCCCTACCTCTTCGATTTCTCGCAGGTCGACTTCGAGAAGGATTTCGCCCTGCTCTGGCATTGCGGCGTGGCGCCCTGCAACCTCTGGGACGGCTGTTCGGTCCGCTCGCTCGACACCTACTTCGCCGGTGGCAAGGGCGTCACCGCGGGCTTCGTCCTCAAGCCTGGAAAAGTCTCCATAGCCCGCATCGACTCGGCGAGGGGCAGGCGCCGCCTCTTCCTCCAGCGCGCCGAGGGCGTTCCGATGGAGAAGGAGTTGAAAGGCACCTACCTCAAAGCCGTCTTCGGCAAACCAGTCAGAGAAGTGCTGGACCTCATCATCCGGAACGGGATCGCCCACCACGCCTCGATGGTATACGGCGACTACATCGAACCCCTGCGGATCGCAGCCGGGCTTCTCGGCTGGGAGATCATCGAATGAGCCTGGACGCGAACGAGAAAAGCCGGCTGGAAGCGGCGGCCAAGGAAATCCGCAAGCGAACGATCGACGCGATCGGCTTCCTCGGCGTCGGGCATATAGGCGGGGCCCTCTCCATCGTCGAGCTGCTTGCCGTGCTCTACTACCGGCAGATGCGCGTAGATCCCGCGGCGCCGCGCTGGGCGGATCGGGACCGGCTCGTCCTATCCAAGGGACACGCGGGGCCGACGCTCTATAGCGCCCTCGCTTTGAAAGGCTTTTTCCCGATGGAGTGGCTCCACACGCTCAACGCGGGCGGGACGAACCTGCCCAGTCACTGCGACCGCAACAGGACGCCCGGCATCGACATGACGACAGGTTCCCTCGGGCAGGGCCTCTCCGCCGCCTGCGGCATCGCGCTCGCCAACAGGATTGACGGCAGGAAGGTCTTCACCTTCGCCGTGATCGGCGACGGCGAGTCCGACGAGGGACAGGTCTGGGAGGCGGCGATGTTCGCTAAGCACAACAAGCTGAGCCGCCTCATCGCCTTTACCGACTACAACAAGATGCAGATCGACGGCACGACCGAATCGGTGCTCGACCTCGGCGCGCTCGAGGAGAAATGGGCGGCATTCGGCTGGGCGACCGCCAGGGTGGACGGCCACGACGTCGAAGCCGTCGACAGCGCCATCGAGGAAGCGAAGCGGCGCGCGGAGGCGGCGGAGTCCGGCGCAGGCGCTCCCACGATGATCATCCTCGACACGATAAAGGGCAAGGGCGCCGCCTTCTGCGAAGGCATGGTGACCAACCACAACATGAGTTTCACCTACGAGACCGCGAAAAAAGCCATCGCGGAGCTGGGCTGAGGACGGAGGAAAGAACATGGCCGCGAAAGAAATGAGAGCCGTCTACGCCGAAACGCTCATCGAGCTCGCCGCAGTGGATCGCAGGATCATGGTCGTCGAAGCCGACCTGATGAGGGCATCGGGAACGATACCCTTCAGGGACGCCTATCCCGACCGCGCCGTCGACGTGGGCGTGGCGGAGGCCAACCTCGTCGGCGTGGCGGCGGGGCTCGCCGCCGAGGGAAAAGTGCCCTTCGCCGCGACCTTCGGCTGCTTCGCCTCCCGCCGAGCCTTCGACCAATTCTTCGTCTCCTGCGCCTACGCGAAACTTCCTGTCAAGCTTGTGGGCACCGACCCGGGAATCTCCGCCGCCTACAACGGCGGCACGCACATGCCCTTCGAGGACATCGGCGTCATGCGGACGGTGCCGGGCCTCGACATCGTCGAGCCCTCGGACCCACTATCCCTCAAGGCGCTCGTAGGCGCCCTCGCCGCGTCGAACAAGCCCGGCTACCTGCGGCTGCACCGGAAAGCCATCGAACCGATCTACGGCCCCGCAGAAACCTTCGCGCTCGGAAAAGGGAAGCTGCTCCGCGAGGGCGGCGACGTCCTCATCGTCGCGTTGGGGGCCATCCTCGTGCCGGCGGCGCTGGCGGCCGCCAAGGCGCTCGAGGCCGAGGGCATCAGCGCCGCCGTGATCGACGCGCTCAGCGCCAAGCCGATCGACGCGGAGCTGATCCTGGCCTGGGCGAAGAAGGCCGGAGCCGTTGTCACGGCTGAGAACCACCAGCTCGCCGGAGGCTTCGGCTCGGCAGTCGCCGAGCTGCTGGCCGAGACGGGGACCGCGCGCCTTGCGCGCGTCGGCGTCGAGGAGTCCTTCGGCGAAGTCGGCACGCAGGACTATCTCGCGAAGCGCTTCGGCCTCACCGCCGAGGCTATTGCCCTCAAGGCCAAAAATCTTCTGAAAACAAGGAACTAGCAATGAAAATCGCCATCGCTTCAGATCTCTCCGGATTCCCCCTCAAGCAGGAAATCGTCAAACACTTGCGCGAAAAGGGCGTCGAAGTGCTGGATTTCGGCATCCCCAGCGCGGACGCGCCCAAGCCCTACTTCATGCAGGCGCCCCTCGTCTGCAAAGCCATCCAGGCGGGCGAGGCCGAACGCGGCATCCTCGTCTGCGGCACGGGCCAGGGAATGGCCATCGTCGCGAACAAGCACAAGGGTATCTACGCCTGCGTCGTCGACGACATTTTCTCCGGCGAGCGCGCGAAGATCGTCAACGACGCCAACGTGATCACGATGGGCGGGTGGATTACCGCGCCCTTCCTCGCCTGCGAGATCGTCGACGGCTGGCTCGCGATGTCGTTCGCCCAGAAAATGGAGTTCAAGAAGGATTTCCTGGCGAACGCGCTGAGCCAGGTGAAGGCGATCGAAGCGGAAAACTTCAAGTAAGGAACCGATAATGCTTCACGAATTCCTGTCGCCGACGAAATTTCACGCTTGCGAGCGCATAACGCCCGAGGATTTCGCGACGTGCGTCTTCTATCTCGGCCGCGGCCCAAAGCGCGTCGCTTTTCTCCGCGACGCGAGACCCTCGCCGCAGATCGACGAGCTCGCCGCCGCCCTGAAGCGCCGCTTCGACGTGGTCCTGCGCGACAGGCTCCGCCCCGATCCGCTCGCGTCGGACGTCACGGCGATGGGACCGATGGAGGGCGCGAGGACTATCTCGGCCCTGGCGCCTCCCGGAAGGTCGAGAAAAAGGGCAAGCCACTTCTCCTCGTTCCGACGACGGCCGGAACCGGCTCCGAGGCGACGAAGGTCGGCGTCTACACCTCGGCCGCTGGCAGGAAATACACGCTCGGCTCGCCGCTGCTGCAGGCAGACGCCGCACTGCTCTGCGGAGCCTTCGCCGCGAGCATGCCGCCGGCGCTCACGGCCTCAACGGGCTTCGACGCCCTCTCGCACGCTCTCGAATCGCTGTGGAACAAGAACGCGTCGCCCGTCACCATAGATGCGGCGACGAGCGCGGCCGCCATGGTGCTGCGGGCGCTGCCCGCGGCATACGAGGCTTCGGCAGCCGCGGCGGCGGGAAGCCCGACTCACGAACATGACGCCGCGGCCCTGCGGATGCTGGAAGCGGCCGCCGCGGCCGGCATCGCCTTCTCGATCACGGGCACGGCGCTCGTCCACGCCCTCTCCTTCGTCCTCTCGGAGGACTGGCATGTGCCGCACGGCGTGGCCTGCGCCTTCACCCTCGAGGACGGCTACCGGCTCCAGGCCAGGGATCCCGAAATCGCGCAACGCCTTTCATGCGTCGCCGAGGCTGCCGGCATCGACGGAGCCGACCCGGCATCGGCCCTCCTCGACGCCATCCTGCGGCTCAAAGCCTCGATGCGGTTGCCCTTCAGATTCGGCGACCTCGGCGTCGAAATTGCCGCCGGCGATATCGAAGCCCGTTTCGCCCGTTCGTTCGACGACCCGAAAATGGCCAACAGCCGCCCCGCCGCTGATCCGTCGGAAATCTACGCGATGCTGAAGGCAAAGGCGTGACGGTCATCCTCCTCGCCGGGCTCGTGGTTTTTGCGACGCACGCGCTCGAGGCGGTCACTGGCTTCGGCTGCACCGTCCTGGCCCTCCCCTTCATCACCGCGCTGTTCGGCCTCAAGTCCGGCGTGATGACGCTCACGATCCTCGCGTGGCTCCTCGCGCTCTATATCGCCATCTCGAAGCGCCGCGACATCGATTGGAGACAGTTCGCCGTCATCGTCGGTTTCGTCATCATCGGGCTCCCCAGCGGCATGTACCTCTTCCGCCATGTCGACGCGAAGCCGCTCAAGAAACTTCTCGCCGCCTTCATCGTCCTAGCTTCGAGCCTGCAGATCGCCGGGCACTTCTCTCCGAAGGCGTCGGGCCTCATGCTGCCCAAGCCCCTAGCCTATTGCCTCCTCTTCGCGGGAGGCATCGTCCACGGCATCTTCTCCTCGGGCGGTCCTCTCGTCGTGCTCTACGCCTCGGGCGCCTTGCCCGACAAGGGAAAATTCCGCGCGACCCTCTGCCTGTTGTGGACCACCCTGAACTCGATCCTCATCGGTGGCTATCTCGTCTCCGCGTCGATCGACCGAACGACATTGCTTCGAACCGCCGCGATGCTTCCCTTCCTCGCGGCGGGCATCGTCGCCGGCGACTTCATCCACCAGCGCGTCGCGTCGAGGCTCTTCAATCTCATCGTCTTCGGGACGCTCTTTTTCACAGGCGTCATCATGCTCGCCTTTTAGGAGAAACCGATGTCGATCGTCGCCCTGCGAAATGCCAATCCCTCGCTCAGAATCCGCGACATCACCGATCCGGCGCTCGCGGATTATGGCAGGCTTCTGCCGCCTGCGCCCTTCGCGCCCCTCGTCGACCTGGCCGACCGCATCACCGATATCGATCCCGCGGGCAACCGCTATGTGGCGTCGCTCAGCGAACTCGAGGCCGATCCCCGCACGGATCTCCTCAAGGCGCGCTTCGGTTTCGCGCCCTTCCAGGTCGGCTACTGCAACGGTCCCAATTCAACGTTGAACGCCCTCGAATGGCACAAATCGGCTGAAATCGACATCGCGGTGACCGACCTTGTGCTCCTGCTGGGCAAGCGCAACGATATCGGCGCCGATGGCCGCTATGACTCCTCGAAGCTCGACTGCTTTTATCTAGCGAAAGGCACCGTCCTGGAGCTGCTTCCGGAAGCGTTGCATTTCTCTCCCTGCAAGGCTCTGGCCACGGGATTCAAGAGCATCATCGCCCTCCCCGCCGGCACCAACCAGCCCCTCACTTCCGATGATCTCGCAGCCTCGAGGCAAGCCAGCCTCGCGCTCGGCGACATCGAGCCCAGCCTGCTCTTCATGAATAACAAGTGGCTCATCGCCCATCCGGAGCGGAAGGCATTGATCGAAAGAGGAGCTTTCCCCGGGATCACGGGGGAGAATATCGCGATAAAGTCCGTGTGAGTTCCAGCGCCTCGCGGCCCGCCGGAGCGGCACAGGCGTAGGCCTTGCGGCTCAACCTTGCGGCTCAACCTGCCCGCGAGGCTTCGACGGCCCGCCTGAAGGTTCCCATCCACGGCGAATCGGCCTTGGCGAAGACGGGCGGCTCGCCCAGCGGCGCGCCGATGTCGATATCGCCGCCGCCATACGCCGCGCCGCTCCACAAGTGAATCCACTTCCCCGAGGGGAGATGGACCCGTCGCCCCAGCGCTCCTTCCTCAAGGACGGGCGCTACGAGCATATCCTCCCCGAGCAGGTATTCGTCCTTGACCGTCCAGGCTCCCTCGTCGTCCTCGTGATGGAGGAAGATCGGGCGCATCAGCGGCAGCCCCCGCGCCGAGTTTTCCTTTTCAAGGTGGAGCAGATAAGGCTTGAGCGCAGCGTGCAGCCGCGTCATGCTCGCCAGATGCGCGAGGGTTTCGTCGTCTGAATCGAACTGCCAATTCTCGGCGGGGCGGTTGCCCTCGTGGCTGCGCATCAGCGCGGTGAAGGCCGCCTGCTCGACCCAGCGCATGAAGAGTTCCTTCGTGCGTCTCATGCCGTAGAGCGTGGTGTAGCCGCCGATATCGCTGTGATGGAGCCCGTGGCCCGACATGCCGAGGGAGAGCGCCGCGGGGATGACCGAGGGCAGCCCGTCGTCCTCGGACCAGTCGACGTTCTGGTCGCCGGCCCACATCATGGGGCAGTATTTCTGGCTGCCGGCGGCGCCCGCGCGCATGAAGTAGAGAATTTCGCCCTCGGCGGCGAGGCCTTCGCGCTCCGCCTCGTCCACGGCCTCGCGGTTGCAGCGCGCCCACAGCGCGGGCCATTCGTTGTGCGCCAGCTCGGCGCTCTCGCCATTGAAAAGGATAGCGTCCGTCGGCAGGTATTCTCCGAAATCGGCCATCCAGCCCGATAGCCCGAAGCCGATCAAATTTTTCTTGATGACGCCCTTGTACCACTCGAAGGCGAGAGGATTCGTAAAGTCGACGATGCCCGCGTCGAACTCGCCGAAGTCGACGAGGTAATCGGCGCCGCGTGAATCTTTGGCCAGGTAGCCAGCGGCGGCGGCCTCCTTAAAAAGGCTCATCCCCGCGCCGACATAGGGATTGACGTAGCCGAGGAAACGGACTCCCTGGTCCCTCAGCGCGAGGATTTCGTTGTCGAGCCTCGGATAGCGGGCCTCGTCCCAGACCCAGTTCCAGCGCAGACGCTGGCCGAAGGAGGTGATGTTGATGCCTTGCCAGTCCTGAGCCCAGATCCCCGTCACCGGAACGCCGGCCGCCCTCGCTTTCGACAGCTTTTCGAGGCATGTCGCGGTACCGCCCTGCATCCCGAGGATGACGCCGTCGTGGCACCAGTCCGGAAGGCCCTTCTGGCGCCCGTACCGGGCCGCTAGGTCGGAGACAGTGCCAGCTAACGTTTCCGCCGCGCCCATGACGAGGCTCAAAGGCAAGGCCCACGAATAGAGCTCGCAGGAGTCCTGCGCCCGGAAATCGAATTCGGCATAGGCGGTCGTGCCGAGCCCGCACCAATAACCTCTGCTGGAGACGAAGCTCGCCGCCGGAGCCGCCGTCCAGATCGGCGAGGCGGGTGATCTCCGTGGCCTTGTTGCGGCCGACGCCCTGCTCGCTCGTCCATAGCGGGAAATTCCTGCCCTTCAGGTCCAGGTGCGAGAACTGTTCGCCGCAGCCGTAGATATGCTCCGATCCGCTCCCCGGCAGGGAAATCCTGAAACGATTGAAGCGATGGCTCGGCGCAGCCTCGTCGACCGCCTCGGTCGCGCGGGCGGCCCATAAAAATCGCACAAC
>JAJTBU010000095.1 GCA_021286735.1 bacterium | reverse complement strand
GCGGCGAGCTGGTCCAGGACAAGGCCGAAGGACTGCTTCTGGAAGGTCCCCAGCACATAGTCGATCTCGGGCGCGCGCTCCTTCATGGCTTCGCGGTACTGCTCGGCCATGCAGCCGACGACGACCAGGGCGAAGGGGCGCTTGCGCTTCTCCGAGGCGAACTGCGCGATCCTGCCCCAGGCCCTGTTCTCCGCCGTGGCGCGCACCGTGCAGGTGTTGATGAGGACCAGGTCGGCGGCTTCGCGCGGCCCTGCCTCCCAGCCCCGCTCGCAGAGCATGGCTTCCAGGGCCGCGGATTCCGCCTTGTTCATCTCGCAGCCATAAGTTTCGAGGTTGTATTTCATGCGGGAAGTATCCGTCAGCCCTTCTTCTTGAGCCCTTTGAGGAAGCCGGCCAGGTTGGCGGCGCCGTAGATCACCAGCCCGATGCCGCCCAGGCTCAGGATCGAGCGGGCGAACCCGGGCATGAAGAGGGTCGTGAGCCCCGCCACGCCTGCCGCGGTGAGCAGGGTGCCCGACACCTTGTCGGTCTTGGTCTTGCCGAAGAGCCCGACCGCGCCCAGGGCGACGAGGCCGGCCGAGAGCGCCCAGCCGAGGACGGGGATGCCGAGCAGGGCGTTGATGCCCAGGAGGCCGACGCCGGCCCCCGCCGCCATGACTCCCTTCGTGCCCTTCTCGCTCAGGTCTTTCTGTTCCACAGGATAGTTATCGGACATTCGGACTCCTTTCAGGTCTTTTCGACGTACGCATAGGCTGAATGGTTGTGGATGCTCTCGAAGTTCTCCGCCTCGACGGAGAACTTGGGGAATTTCCCCAGGGCTTCCACCTTCAAATATACTTCCCTGACCACGTCTTCAACAAATCGCGGGCGCTCATAGGACCTCTCGGTGACGAATTTCTCATCCTCCCGCTTGAGGAGGGTGTAGAGGTCGCTCGAGGCCGAATCTTCGACGAGGGCGATCATGTCCTCGAACCAGAAAAAGGGCCCGAGCTTGACCCTCAGGGTCACCAGGCCCCGCTGATTGTGGGCCCCGTGCTCGGAGATCGCCTTGGAGCAGGGGCAGACTGTCTGCACCGGCACCGTGACGCCCGCCACGAAGGAATGCCCGGCGGCCGAACTCCGCGCCTCGTAGCTGCAGTCGTAGCTCATTATGGAAGTCTGTCCCGAGACCGGGGCCCTCTTCTGGATGAAGTAGGGGAAATGGATGTCGGAATAGGCGGTCTCCGCGTCGAGCTCGCCGCGGATCGTCTCGAGCATCTTCAGGAAGTGCTGCATCGAGAGATCCGAGCGGTAGGCCTCGAAGACCTCGATGAAGCGGCTCATGTGGGTGCCCTTGAAGTCGTGGGGCAGGTCGGCGAAGAGGTTGACGACCGCGGTGGTGTGCTGGACTTGGGCGGCCTTGTCCCTCAGGGTGACGGGATAGCGGACCCCCTTCACCCCCACCTTCTGGATCGGGACCCGGCGCTCGTCCTTCATTGACTGGATGTCGACCATGGGTACCTCAGGCTCCGGCGCGGGCGGCCGCTTCGACCGTATTGGCCAGGAGCATCGTGATCGTCATCGGGCCGACGCCCCCCGGCACCGGCGTGATCCAGCCCGCGGCCTGGGCTGCCGCCTCGTACTCCACGTCGCCCTTGAGCCTGAATCCCTTCTTGGCCGTGGGGTCCTCGACCCGGTTCACGCCGACGTCGATCACGCAGGCGCCCGGCTTGACCCAGTCGCCGCGCACAAGGCCCGCGCTCCCCGCGCAGGCGATGAGGATGTCGGCGCTCCGGCAGTAGGAGGCCAGGTCAGCGGTGCCCGTGTGGCAGAGGGTGACGGTCGCGTTGAGCGACTTCCGTATGAGGAGGCTCATGAGGGGCTTGCCGACCAGGTTGGACCTGCCGACGATCACCGCGTGGGCGCCCTTGGTGGGCACGCCCGTGCGCTTGAGCAGCTCGATCACGCCCTGAGGCGTGCAGGGCACGAAGCAGGGCTCCTCGAGGATCATGCGGCCGATGTTGATCGGAGTGAGGCCGTCGACGTCCTTCTCGGGGGCGATCGCGGCGATCACCGCTTTCTCGTCGAGGTGTTTCGGCAGCGGCATCTGCACGAGGATGCCGTGGACCCTGGGATCGGCGTTGAAGGCGCGCACCAGGGCTAAAAGCTCGTCCTGGCTGGTCGAAGCGGGCAGATGCCGCCCCAGGCTCGCGATGCCGAGCTCGGCGCAGGCCTTCTCCTTGCCGGTGACATAGGAGACCGAGGCGGGGTCCTCGCCCACCAGGATGACAGCCAGGCCCGGCGTGATGCCGGAGGCGGCCAACGCCCTGACCCTGGCCCCGATTTCCTCGCGGATTTCCTGGGCTACCGCCTTGCCGTCAATGATCGTCGCAGCCATGTTCCCTCCCTGTATCAGCGGATGCGCTGGAGAAAGCGATCGAAATAAGCCTTGTACTTCCGGGCAGCGGCCCCAGCCTCCCCCGGGGGGATGATGAGGCTGAAGGCGAAGTAGGCTTCCTTTTCCATGTCGAAGAAGAATCCGGGATGCACGTAGATGCCCTCCTCGCGGAGGAGGCCGCGCGCCAAATCCTCCTCGGGCGCGAAGCGGGGGCTCTGGACCAGGGCGGTCCAGCCGCCCTCGCAGGCGAGCACGCGGTGCGGAGAGCCGGGGTACTCCAGGACTTCGCGGTATACGGCGAGATCGGCGGCCATCCTCTCGCGCATGGCGGCCAGGACGCTCCGCTCGCGCTCGAGGAGGGCCGGCGCCGCGTTCATGACGGCGGTTCCCGCCGAGAGGAAGGCGTCGGAGATCAGCTCCAGCGCGGAGAGCGCGGCGGCGGCCTCGTCGCCGGAGCCGGAAACCGCGATCCAGCCGAGCTTTGCCTGAGGCAGGCAGAGTTTTTTCGAGAAGCCGTCCAGCACGAAGGTGAGCACCTCGTCCGCACCGAGGAGGGACACCCTCCCCTCGCGCGGCTCCAGCGAGAAATCGTGGAAGACCTCGTCGGAGATGATCGCCAGGCCGCGCTCGCGGCAGAGTTCCGTCACGGCCGCGAGCTCGTCGCCATGGACATAGGAGCCCGTGGGATTGTTCGGATTGATGAGGACGATGGCCCGGGCGCGCTCGCCGTCGGGGCCGTCCAGGAGCTCTTCCAGGGCGGCGAAGTCGATGGACCAGCCGCGGGGATGGGAGTATTCGAGGCGGTAGCCCGCCGCGCGCACCGACTCCAGGGCCGCCAAATGGTCGAAGAGGGGGTAGCCCGGCCGCGGCACGAGAACGGAGTCGCCGGGGTCGCAGAGGAGCTTGAAAAGGTAGGAGTAGGCCTCCGAGGTCGAGGCGCAGAGGAGCATGCGCTCGGGATCGGCGGGCCTGCCCGAGGCGGCGAGGCTGTCCGCGATCGCTTTCCTCGCCGAGGCGAGTCCCTTGGGGTCGGGCGAGTAGAAGCGGTTCCCTTCGGCCGAAAAGGCGGCCGCCAGCGCCTCCGGCTCCCAGGCGAAACCCGCGCGCGTCGGGTTGGACTGCGAGAGGTTGTAGACGGGCAGGCCGAGCCCGACGCGCTCGCCGCGCTCGAGTTCGAGGCCGTTCCGCGCCGCCAAAAAATCGATTCGGGAAGAAAGCTTCATTTCGGTATAGTATAATGACTAGGAAGTCCCTTCAACAAGGAGTCGCGGAAGGGAACCCGCCGCCCCGCGGCGGCGATAGGCGCAAGGGATCCCTTTGATTTCCGCTTGAGCCCGCGCTTGCGCTATTGACGCAAAACGCTTTATATATTATTTCTTATATATAAGGAGCAACTAATATGAAATTAGTGATAGTGGGAGGTGTGGCGGCCGGAGCGACCGCAGCCGCCAGGGCGAGACGGCTCGACGAGGATGCCTCGATCACCATCGTGGAGAAGGGCCCGTACGTATCCTTCGCCAACTGTGGCCTTCCCTACCGCCTTTCGGGCGACATCGCGAAGCGCAGCGCCCTCATCCTCCAGACCGCCGAGGGCTTTTTCTCCCGCTACCGCGTCGACGTGGCCTTGAAGACCGAGGCCGTCGCCATCGACCGCGCCGAAAAGACTCTGCGCGTGCGCGGGCCGGAAGGCGAGCGAAGCATCCCCTACGACAAGCTCATCCTGGCCCAGGGCGGCACGCCCTTCGTTCCCAAGGTCGAGGGCGTCGATTCGCCTAACGTCTTCAGGCTCTGGACCATCCCCGACATGGACGCCATCGACAAGTACATCGCCGCGAGCGGGGCTAAATCGGCCATGGTCGTGGGCGGGGGATTCATCGGGCTCGAGACTGCCGAAGCCTTCATCAAGCGCGGGCTCGCCACCTCGATCGTCGAGCTGACCGACCAGCTCATGCCGCCGGCGGACTTCGAGTTCGGCGCCCAGATCGCCGCCGCCTTCGCGGAAGCCGGCGCCTCGGTCCACGTCAAGCGCTCCCTCGCCAGGATCGACGCCGCCAACCGGAGCGTCGTCCTGGACGACGGAACGACGCTTCCCGCCGACATCGTCCTCATGGCCGCCGGCGTCAGGCCCAACACCGAGCTCGCCAAGGCCGCGGGCCTCGCGATCGGAGCCTCGGGCGGGGTTCTCGTGGACGACCGCCTCTTCACGGACGATCCCGACATTCTCGCCGCGGGCGACATGGTCGAAGTGACGCGCCGCGTCGACGGCGCGAAGGTCAGGATACCCCTCGCCGGCCCCGCCAACAGGCAGGGCAGGATCGCCGCCACCAACGCCCTCGGCGGCTCGATGAAATACTCAGGCGCCTTCGGCACCTCGGTGTTCAAGGCTGTGGACTACACCTTCGCCCAGACGGGGCTTTCGGAAAAAGCCGCCCTGGCCGCCGGCCTCCGCGCCCGCGCCGTCCACGTCCACCGGCCGCACCACGCGAGCTACTACCCCGGCCACAGCCTCCTATCGCTCAAGCTGGTCTACAACGAGGACGGCAGGCTCCTCGGCGCGCAGGCATTCGGCAAGGAAGGCGTGGAGAAGCGCATCGACGTCCTCGCGACGGCCCTCGCGGCCCGGATGGGACTCGCGGACCTCGCGGAGCTGGACCTTTCCTACGCTCCGCCTTATTCCAGCGCCAACGATCCGCTGCAGATGGCCGCCTTCGCCGCGCAGAACGACCTCTCCGGCTACTCGAAGGCCATCGCCCCCCGCGAGGCGGCCGTTCTGGCCGCGAAGGGCGCCGAAGCCAGAGGCGGCGCCGAGAACGTCGCGTTCGTGGACGTCCGCACCTTCGGCGAATACCTCAAGGGCCACCTCGCCGGCTCGATCCACCTTCCCTTGGACGAGCTGCGCGACAGGGCTGACGAACTTCCGAAGGGGGCCAAGCTTCTGCTCGTCTCGATCGCAGGTTTCGAGGGCCACCTGGGTGCCAGAATCTTGAGACAGATGGGATTCGCCGACGTCGCCTACGTTTCGGGCGGAATCACGAGCATGAGACTTTTCGGCGGCTTCGCCGAGGAAGAAGGCGAGCCCCAGGCGTAACTTTCCAAGCCATTATCGCCGCGCCCGCGGGAATGCGGATGGCGCGAATCAAAACAGCAAAGGAGCTGAATATGGGACTTTTCGGCGGCAACAGCGTAGACCAGAAAATCAAGGCGGGAGCGGTGGTCGTTGACGTGAGGACGGTGGACGAGTACGAGGACGAACATTTTCCGAAGGCCCTCAACATTCCCGTCAACGAGCTGCAGACCAGGACGGGAGAGATAGGGGCGACCGACAAGCCCGTCGTCCTCTACTGCGCCTCGGGCGCGCGGAGCGCCATGGGCGCCCGCATCCTCAAGTCGCTCGGCTACAAGGACGTGACGAACGCCGGCGGCCTGTACGACATGCCGGGATTCTGAGGCGCGGACGCCGCAAAGTAGCGGCGCCGCGGCGGCCGGCCCGGCGGTCTCAAAGCCTCGGACCGGCCGCCCCACTCCCGCCCTGTGCGAAAAAAGGCCCCCGCGTCTGCGACGCGGGGGCCTTTTCTCATTATCAGACAATCGACAGCGGCGGCCGATGCCGCTCCGGCCCGCTCACTTGCCCACCTTAATCTCCTGCCAGGCCGCGTTGTACTTCTCCAGGTCGGCGCCGACATCCTTCTTGAGTTCGCAGGGCGCCAGGGATTCGGCCGAATAGTACATCGGCCCCTTCTTGAGGGCGCGGGCCGGCGTGTTCGCCGTGGCGGGGAAGCCGAAGGCGTCGCAGAACTCGGCGTATATCTCCGGCCTGTGGATGAAGTCGATGAACTTGAGGGCTAGATCCTTGTTCTTGGAGTTCTTGAGGATGACCATCGAATCGATGTAGCTGGGGCCGCCTTCCTTGGGGATGAAGAAATCCACGTCCGCCCAGCGCTTAGGATCGAGCTCGCCGTAGATCGACTCGGCGTAGCCCTGGGCCACCCAGACCTCGCCCGCGGCGAAATTCTTGGCGAAAGCCTCGGCGTCGAACTTCAGAAGATTGGGCTTCCACCCCTCGTTGACGAGCTTCTTCGCCGCCTCGATCTGAGCCGCGTCGACTGTGTTGACCGAATAGCCGAGATATTTCAGCGCGTCGCCCAGGACCTCGCGCATGTCGTCCAGCATGATCATCTTGCCGGCCAGGTCCTTGCGGCCGAAAATCGACCAGGACTTGTCGTACGAGGCCACCTTCGTCTTGTTCACCGCCACGCCCGCCGCGCCCATGTAATAGGGAATGGAGTACTCGTTCCCCGGATCGAAATCGCACTTCGCGAGGACCTCCGGCGCGATGTTGCCGTAGTTCTTGATCGCCTTGTGGTCGATCTTCTGGATCATCTTCTCCTTGATCATGATCGACACGTAGTCGCCGGAGGGGAAGCAGAGGTCGTAGCTGGCGCCGCCCGCCTTCAGCTTGGCGAACATCTCCTCGTTCGACGCGAAGGAGTCGTAGACTACGTCGACGCCATACTCCTTTTCGAACTTCGCGATCACGGAGTCCGGCGTGTAGTAGGTCCAGTTGAAGATGAAGAGCTTCTTGGAAGCTCCCGACGCGCCGCCCGAGCATCCAGCGAACAGCAATGTCAGAGTGATGAGCAGGAGCGCCGCGGCGTTGAGCCTGGCGGCGCGGAGGATGTTTTTCATAAAACCCTCCCCGTTGGGATCGGCCGGGCGAAAGCCCCGCCGCGTATGCAAGGCCCGGAAGCGAGCGAAAGGCTCACCGGGCCGCGAACACCTTCAGGAAATTGCGCAGTGGATACACCATGAGCACGGTGCCCGCCACCATGACCGCCGAGAGGGCGTTCACCACGGGCGACACCCCGAAGCGGATCATCGAATAGATGTAGAGCGGCAGGGTCGTGGCGCCAGGGCCCGACACGAAGAACGTGATCACGAAGTCCTCGAGCGAGAGCGTCACCGCCGTGAGGAAGGCCGAGGCCACGCCGGGGAGCGCCATCGGGAGGATGATCCTGAAGAGGGTCTGCAGCTCGGTGGCGCCCAGGTCGCGTGCGGCCTCGATGACCGTCGGATCGGATTCCTCGAGCCGCGCCGATACCAGGAGGTAGACGAAGGGCAGGTTGAAGGTGGTGTGGGCGATCCAGACGGTCACCATGCCGAGCTGGAGCCCGACGCCCGCGAAGAAGACGAGGAGCGACACCCCAACGACGATCTCGGGCAGGATCATCGGAATGAAGCTCATCGTCGCCACGTAAGACTTGAGCTTGAAGGAATAGCGCGCGGTGCCCACCGCGGCGAGGGTGCCCAGGATGGTCGACATCAGGGCGCTCGACAGGGCTATGGCGAGCGAGTTCCTGAAGGCGTTCCAGAGATCGGGCGAGCCGAGGAAGAGTTTCTGGTACCAGGTGAAGGAGAAGCCCGTCCACTCCCCCGACCGCGAGCTATTGAACGAGAAGAAGATGAGCACGAAGAGCGGCATGAAGAGGAAGGCGATGACGAGCCAGAAGATGAAGCTGGAGCCG